>DATFVJ010000217.1:0-7166 GCA_035260365.1 Streptosporangiaceae bacterium | reverse complement strand
CGAGGAGATCGGCAGTCATGGTCGGCTTTCCCGTCTGTCTGGGTCTTCTGGTGCCTTTCGATCGTGACGTGCGGTCCCTCTTGCGTCGTCGTGCCCGCAGATGCACTTGCCGTACGCGCTGAGCGGTAGCCCGGGCCCCGGCCGGCCCGCACCGGGCGCACGCATCACGGACGCGCCTGCTACCGCGGCTACCCCGCCGGTTGTACGCCCACAAACGCCGCGGTCGCGTGCGCGGCTCACCTACCCGGACTCACGTGGGCGCCGTAAGATTCGGTAGGCGCGTGAGCAGGGGTGGATATGAAAGTCCTGTGTGCTGAGCCGGGGGCGCCGGGGCCGGCCGCACCATGCGCCAGGGGGTGCCGCCTGGATGAAGGGTGACCGGGTCCGTCAACTGGCTCGCGCTTACTGGGTGGACATCGCCTGGGTGGTCTTCGTCGCGCTGAACCTCATCGCCATGCGCCTCGTCCTCGCGTGGCAGACCGTCCCTTTCCTGATCATCTGGGTCAGCCTGACCGCGATTTATGGCTTTCGCCTGTGGCGTGTGGGGTCCACGGTTCTCACGGTCGCGGTGGTGACGCTGGCCACCGGCGGCTTGATCGGCTGGCAGGTTCTCCGGGGGAAACAGGACGCCGACTACCTCGCCGAGGTCCCCCTGCTCGCCGTGATGTTCGTGGTGATGGCGTGGCACGCGCGCAGGCGGCTTTCCGCCATGGAGGAGATCCGGCGCGTCTCCGAGCACAACCTGCTTTTACTTGATCAGCAGCGTCAGTTCATGCAAGACGTCTCCCACGAGCTTGGCACGCCCATCACCATCGCCCTCGGCCACGCTGAGCTGATCAAGCACGCCACCACCGATCAAGGGATCGCGAAGGACGCACGGGTGGCCGTGGACGAGCTGCTCCGGATGCGCCGGCTGGCGAACCGGCTCATCCTGCTGGCCTCGACGGACGGCCCGGACTTCCTGCGGCTCGCTCCGCTCGACGTGTCCGAGCTCGTTGTCGACACCCTCCACCGGTGGAGCCAGACGCCGCGGCGATGGTCGCTTGGCGCGCTGGCGGAGGCGACGGTGCAGGGCGACGCGGACCGCCTGACCCTGGCCCTGGACGCCCTGATCGAGAACGCGGTCGATCACACCGACCCGGATGGCCATATCGAGCTGAGCGTCCGGCGCGAAGGCGAGCAGGTCATCCTCGCCGTGGCGGACTCAGGATCCGGCATTCCGGCCGCCGAGACGGGCCGAATCTTCGGCCGGTTCTCCCGCATCGACGCCGGCCGCAACCGGGAGACCGGCGGGTTCGGCCTCGGCCTGGCGGTGGTCAAGGCGATCGCAGAGGCTCACCAGGGCTCGGTGCGCGTGCGGAGCACCGTGGGCCAGGGCTCGGTGTTCGAACTGCTGCTGCCCGTGACGACGGCCCGCGACGCCGCCCGGGCCGACGCGAGGCAGCCGCTCGACAAGCGAGCCATGCCCGGATAGGACCGCCGGCGAGTCCATGACCGCGGTAAGAGGGTATTACGGGCAAAGGGTCCGCCCCGTATCGGGACGGACGCCTTTCGTGTCTGTGGCCCTATTGCAGTCGGCCGGCCCTGACGTCGCGTACAAACGCTCGCCATGCGGGGCGCCGGCCGACGCCGCGGATCGCGGGGGCCATGGCACCTGTGATCCGCGGCGCTGACGAGCTGCGCGGCGGGCCGCGGCGGGGCCGCCGCTGTGGCCCGGTGGGTTTCGGACACGCGCTGGCGTGGGGCGTGGCGTGGCCGATATCACGGTAGTGATGTCCAGAGCCGGAAGCAGCGAGTTATTTCGCGGCGCGCGCCCTGTGCAGGCAGAGTTCCACAGAAACGGATCATGAGCGCGAGGGAGCGGTGGGGCGTGGATCGCGCCGCGCCCGCGGCTACCGCAGGCTCGGGTCGGCTCCGCCACGCAGCAGCGCGACGGCCTCCCAGCAGTAGCGGGCGACGACGGAACGGTAGGGACGGAACGGGTCGCCGAGCGGGCCGAGCACCTTGGCGGACGGCGGCGGGTCGATGCCCCAGGCCAGGCCGTAGCCCTGGCGCACGCCGAGGTCGTCGACGGGCCAGACGTCCAGCCGCCGCAACTCGAACATCAGGTACATCTCAGCGGTCCACCTGCCGATGCCGCGGACCGTCACAAGATTGGCCGCGATCTCGTCGTCGCTTCGCCTCGACGACGCGGTCAGGTCGACCGAGCCGTCGAGGACCTTGGCCGACAGGTCCCGCAGCGAGGCCAGCTTGTTGCGCGACAGCCCGGCGGCGCGCAGCGCCTCGTCGGGCACGGCGGCCAGCGCCTCGGGGCTGAGCACGCCGCCGGCCGCGACCACGACCCGCCCGAGGATGGCCTGCGCGGCACGCCCGGCCAGTTGCTGGAAGACGATCGAGCGGACCAGCGCGCCGAAATGCCCGTCCGGGCTGCGTGGCCGGTAGTGAACCGGACCGGCCAGAGCGACGAGGTTCGCCAGCACCGGATCGCGCGCCGCGACCTCATCGATGGCGGTGGCCAGCGACGTTCGTGCCATCGCACCTACATTCCCTCGGTGTACCGAGCCCGGCTCCGGCAGCGCCGCACCGGGGCCGGCCCGGCCGCGGCCATCAGCGCGCGCCGCGATGCGCATGTGCCTTGCCCGGCAGGGCTCCTGCGGTCGATACACAGGACCGTACGGCATCGGCTCCGCTGGAGAAAGCGAGGCGGAGCGCGGCGCGGGCGCCGATGAGACGCAGCACGTTGGCGGGAGTGAAGTATTCGCCGACCGGGGTGACGCCGGCGAACGCACCGAGGAACCGGTCGACTTCCGCGGGCCTGCCCGCCAGCGAGCCGAGCAGCAGCCGTTCCACCCGGCGCGGCGTGAACTCAGCGAGCCGGGTGGTGAAGTCGTACATCGGCCGGATCGCCCGGTCCCGCTGACGCTGGTGCGCGGCGAGCGCGACGCGGAGCGGCCGGGTGCCGCCGAGCCCGGCAACGATGGCGCCGGCGAGCAGTTCGGCGTCACGGAAGGCGTTCGTAATGCCCTGGGCGGAGATCGAGTCCATCACGACGCCGGCGTCTCCGACGAGCGCCCACCCGGGTCCGTGCGAGGTGCGGAACACGTTCGGTTGGTCGGGTGTGGTGCGCAGCCGCTCGGCCCGGACCGCGCTGCGGACCCGGTCGCCAAGGTCCCCGCACAGATCGAGCGTCTTGAGGTAGTGGCCCTCGACGTCGCCGCGGAACGCACCGAACTCGGCCAGCGGCGCGGCCAGGTACACCATCACGAGGTCGTCGTTGGTGGGGAAGACGGCCACCGCGCGGCCGGGGCGCTGATACAGTTCGCCGCCGGTCACCGGTACCCCGGACCAGTACGTGTAGCACGCGAACGACGCCGCCGGCCGGTGGCGGTACCGGCCGGCGCTGACCGCTCCGGAGACGAACGAGTGCTTGCCGTCCGCGCCGACCACCAGCGGCGCGGTTTCGGTCACCGGTGCTCCGCCGGGGCGGGCGCCGCGAATACCGGTGACCCGGCCGTCGCTCCAGGTCAGATCCACGGCGCGGAAGCGCTCACGGACCTCGGCGCCCGACGCGCGCGCCGCGTCGACCAGTACCGCGTCGAGCACGGTGCGGCGAGGGCTGTACAGGGCGTCGACGCCGTCGAGCGACGGGAACCGTCCATCGAGCACAACGTCGCCCGAGTCGAACCGCACCCGGCGGGTCGGCGGGGTGCTCGCGGCGCGCAGCCGGCCGAGCAGACCCCAACGGTGCAGCCGGGCGACACCAGGCACCTGCACCTGGTGGGAGGAGATCGTGTCGCTCGGGAAAGACACCCGGTCCACCACCAGTACCCGCAGGCCACGCCGGGCGAGCAGCATCGCCGTCGCCGCGCCGGCCACGCGGGCGCCCACCACGATCACGTCGTAACCCACCACGCCACCCCTTCCATACGCTACCGTATGGTCTTCCATACGGTAGCGTATGGTCATGGCGGATCGCGTGGCAAGCCCACGGCGGCGGCTGACCCGGGACGACTGGGCCGACGCGGCCCTCGCCGCGATCGCGGCGGGCGGGCTCGCGGCGGTCGCCGTCGAACCGCTCGCGGTCAGGCTCGGCACCACCAAAGGCAGTTTCTACTGGCACTTCGCCAACCGCGAGGAGCTACTCCAAGCCGCGCTTGCCCGCTGGGAGGAGCAGACCACCACCGCGGTCATCAGCGAGATCACCGGCGCCCCCGATGACCCGGCAGGCCAGTTCCGGCTGCTGATCATCCGCGTCATCCAGGCCGCGGAACAGGATCCGATCGGCCCCGCCCTGCTGGCCACCGCCGCGCACCCGGCGGTCGCGCCGGTACTGGCGCGGGTCACCAGGGAGCGGATCGCCGTGATCGCCGGGCTGTTCGGGAAACTGGGGTTCGGGCCGGACCAGGCGCGGCAGCGGGCACTGCTCGCCTACAGCGCCTACCTCGGCCACGCCCAGCTCGCCCACTCCACCCCGGACCTGCTCCCGCAGACAGCGGACGAGCGGCGCGCCTACCTCGATCACGCCGTGCGCACCCTGGCCACGCCGCCACCCGCCTGACCCACCGGGCCAGCTGATCACACGTCTCAGCCAGGCGCTTCATAAGATCCCTTACGACTCCGGTGGAGGCTTCGTCCATTGAAGGTGACACGCCCGGAGTCGTTGGGGACAGCGCGTGGCGGCCCTGGCCTTGCGCGCGCTCGACCGGACGGGGGGGCCTGCGCGTCGGCCGGGCGGCGCGCGCCCGGTCAGCCGGCCAGCCTGCGCCACAGGAACTCGAGCACGAGCGCCCACTTGAAGGCCCGCTGCTCGTTGTCCGCGGCCGCGCCGTGCCCGCCCTCGATGTTCTCGTAGTAGCTGGCCTCGTAGCCGTGCTCGCGCAGCCGCGCCGTCATCTTGCGGGCATGCCCGGGGTGCACCCGGTCGTCCCTGGTGGACGTGATGAGCAGCACCGGCGGATACGGCTGGCCGGCCGACACGTTGTGGTACGGGGAGAACGGCCGCAGATAGTTCCACTCGGCCTCCTCGCGCGGGTCGCCGTACTCGGCCATCCAGGACGCCCCGGCGAGCAGTTCGTGGTAGCGCCGCATGTCGAGCAGCGGCACCTGGATGGCGATCGCGCCGAACAGCCGTGGACAGCGGGTCAGCATCACGCCCATCAGCAAGCCGCCGTTGCTGCCGCCCTCGATGCCCAGCCGGCCGGGGGTGGTAATGCCCCTGTCCACCAGGTCCGTGGCCACGGCGGCGAAGTCCTCGTACACGCGGTGGCGGTGCTCCTTGGTCGCCGACATGTGCCACTGCGGCCCGTACTCGCCACCGCCCCGCAGATTGGCCACCACGTAGGTGCCGCCGCGAACCAGCCAGCCGCGCCCGATGATGCCGCTGTAGGAGGGGGTGAGCGAGATCTCGAAGCCGCCGTACCCGGTGAGCAGGGTGGGCCCGGAAGCCGGATCGCCCGGCCCGACGACGAAGTAGGGCACTGACGTACCGTCCGCCGAGGTGGCGAAGAACTGCCGCACCGACAGCCCGGTCGCGTCGAAGAACGCCGGCGCCTGCTTGACCGTTTCCGCCTCGCCGCCGATGTGCCCGTGCCGCAGTGTGTCCGGCTGGGTGAACCCGCTGGATACCAGCATGTACTCGTCACTGTCGTAGGGATCGGCGTCCACGATGTCGGTGTGGGCGAAATCCGGCACGCCGGGCAGAGCGGCGCGCCGCCACCCGCCGTCGGTCGGCGTGAGCACGGCAAGCTCGCTGCGCACATCGTGCAGCATGTTCAGGATCAGGTGGCTGCGGGTCCAGACGTGATAGCTGAGCGAGGTGTGCGCGTCCGGCTCGAACAGCACGGTCAGCTCCCGATCGCCGGCCATGAACGCGTCGAACCTGGCGGCGAGCAGGGCTCCGGCCGGATACGTGGTGCCCCCGACGTCCCACGGCGACCGGGTGCGCACAAGCAGCCACTCACGGTGGATGTCGATCCTGGCATCCTCGGGCACCGCCACCTGGACCAGATCGCCGCTCTCGGTGCGCAGCCGCCACTCGCTGCGGTAGAACTCGATGCTGCGGACGACGAAGTCGCGCTCGAATCCCTCGGCCGGGTCGTGGAACGCACGTACCGCGACGTCCTCCGGCTTGCCCTCGTAGACAAGCGCCGCCTCGGCCCGCGGGGTGCCGCGGCGCCACTGCTTGACCTGCCGGGGGTAGCCCGACGAGGTCAGCGATCCGGGGCCGAAGTCGGTCCCCACGTAGATCCGGTCGGCGTCGATCCACCCGACGTCGGTCTTGGCTTCCGGCACCTCGAAACCGCCGGTGACGAAGCGCCGCTCCCCGACGTCGAACTCGCGGACCACGCTCGCGTCCGCGCCGCCGCGGGACAGTTCCACCAGGGCCAGGCGGTAGCCGCCCGGACGCAGCATGGCCGCGCCGTGCCAGACCCAGTTCTCGCCCTCCTGCTCGGCGAGCGCGTCGATGTCGAGCAGGACGTCCCAGTCCGGCTCGGCGCGGCGGTAGTCCGCCAGCGTGGTGCGCCGCCACAGACCCCGGGGATGGGCCGCGTCCTGCCAGAAGTTGTACAGGAAGCCGCCGCGCCGGCCGACGAAGGGGATGCGGTCGTCGGCGTCGAGCACCTCGCGGATCTGCGTGCGCAGCTGCTCGAACCGGGTGCCGCCGGACAGCTCGCCGACCGTTTCCGCGTTGCGGGCCCTGACCCAGTCCAATGCCACCGGCCCGGTCACGTCCTCGAGCCACAGGTACGGGTCCTCGCCCGGTGCGTCATGCGCTTGGGTCATTCGGCCAGTCTGGCATCCCGCCCGGGCCCGCATCGCGGGGTGCATCCCGATCCGCCTGCCGTATCACGTCTCTCGTATCAAGGTCATATGATATGGTATCCGTATTATACGTTCTACAGATGACGTTCCGCAGATGACAGCGGGTTCTGCAGATGACACCGAGCAGCGGGAGGCAGCAGATGAAGATGACAGTGTTCGGCGCGAGCGGCGACACCGGCACCCAGGTGGTGGCGCAGGCGCTTGACGCGGGTCACGACGTGCTTGCCGTGGTCAGGGACCCGGCGCGGCTTGCCGTCCCGGCCCGGCCCAACCTCGAGGTGGTGGTCGCCGACGTGATGGACCCCGGCTCGATCATCGGGGCGGTGACGGGCCGCGACGCCGTG
>DATFVJ010000216.1:0-13686 GCA_035260365.1 Streptosporangiaceae bacterium | reverse complement strand
CCAACCCGCCGATCGACGAGCTGCTGTCCATCGTGGACAGCAAGTACAGCCTCGTCATCATGGCCGCGAAGCGGGCGCGGCAGATCAACGCTTACTACGCACAGCTCGGCGAGGGCCTGCTCGAGTACGTGGGCCCGCTCGTGGAGACCCACGTCCAGGAGAAGCCGCTGTCCGTGGCGCTGCGGGAGATCCGTGAGCAGTTGCTCACCGCAGAGACCATCGAAGGCTGACGGGCAGGTTCCTGACGGGATGCCGTGGGGGTCCCGTTAAGTGGACCCCCACCCGGCGGCAGAGCCCGCGCGGATCGTTCTCGGCGTCGGGGCGGGCATCGCCGCGTACAAGGCGTGCGAGCTGCTCCGCCTGCTGACCGAGTCGGGTCATCGGGTACGCGTCGTGCCGACCGCGGACTCGCTGCGTTTCGTGGGGTCCGCGACCTGGGCCGCGCTGTCCGGCCAGCCCGTGGCCACAGGTGTGTGGGCCGACGTGCACCAGGTACCGCACGTTCAGCTTGGCCGGCAGGCCGATCTGGTCGTCGTCGCCCCGGCGACCGCCGACCTCCTCGCCAAGGCGGCGCACGGGCTCGCCGGTGACCTGCTGACCGCCACGTTGCTCACCGCCAGGTGCCCGGTGATGTTCGCGCCCGCCATGCACACGGAGATGTGGGAGCACGCGGCCACGCAGGCCAACGTCGCGTTGCTGCGGGCGCGCGGCTCGATCGTCGTCGAGCCCGCCACCGGGCGGCTCACCGGCACCGACAGCGGCCCCGGCAGACTGCCGGAGCCCGCCGAGCTCTTCCAGACAGCCGTCCGGCTGCTCGCGCGCGGCCGGGACGGCCTGCGCCCCGATCTGGCCGGCCGCCGCCTGGTGGTGTCCGCCGGGGGAACCCGTGAGGAGCTTGACCCGGTACGGTTCCTCGGCAACTGGTCATCGGGCCGCCAGGGTTACGCCCTGGCCGCCACGGCCGTGGCCCGCGGAGCCGAGGTGACCCTGGTGGCGGCGAACGTGGCGCTGCCTGACCCGGCCGGCGTGACCGTCGTCCGCGTCACCTCAGCCCGTCAGCTGCGCGAGGCCATGCTCGCGGCCACCCGCCGGGCCGATGCGGTCGTGATGGCCGCGGCGGTGGCCGACTACCGGCCCGCCTCGCGCAGCGCGACGAAGCTGAAAAAGAGCGGCCTCCCCGAGCCGATCGTGCTCACAGAAAATCCCGACATTCTGCGTGAGCTAGTGGAGAACAGAGACAACAGAGACAACAGAGACAACAGAGACCGCGCCGACGGCGGGACGCACCAGCGGCCCGGCCAGGTGATCGTCGGATTCGGCGCGGAAACCGGCGATGTGCTCGCGGCCGGGCGCGAGAAACTGGCCAGGAAGGGGTGCGACCTGCTCGTTGTCAACCAGGTGGCCAACGGGCTCGCCTTCGGTACCGGCGACAACGCGGCGCTCGTGCTCGCCGCGGACGGCACGGTGACGGAGATCCCGCGGGTACCCAAGGAGGTCCTGGCCGACCGGGTGTGGGACCTGGTCGCGCAGCGGCTGCCGCCGGCCGTCACCTAGGTCGTGTCTCAAAGTCAGCTTCCCTACTGCATGGCCAACGGCCTTGCCCGGCTGGAACCGCTGTTGCCTGTGCCCACGCGGTCGGGTCGGCCGTCGGAGTGGACGAAACGGCAGCTCATCGACGGGATCAGGTGGCGGGTGCGGGTCGGTGCGCCCTGGCGGGACGTCCCGGACTGCTACGGCTCCTGGCGGGCGGTGTATGCTCCTGACCTCACTTTGAGACAGGCCCTAGGCGTTCCCCGGAGATCGTGGTGGATGCGGGCGCCATCCCAAGCCAGCGGGGCCAGGCGGCGGTCCGCCAAGGCGGTGCTTGTCTTCGAGGAGCCGATAGTGGTTCCTATCGGCGGCGACGACAACGCCGCCGGTCGTCGTCGGGGCGCCGATCCGCGCCGCCGGAGATCTGCGGGACACGCCTAGACAGCACGCAGTTGGCTTACCCGGGCGGTCCGGGCCCCGGTATGCTTCCGGCGGGACCCGCGCTGGGTGGCTTCTCCGCAAACTTCGGCGAAATCACTATTTAGCGGGCTGGATTCCCGCTTCCGGGTACACGCGCGTGCTGCACGTGTACCCGGGTGCGGCCATCGCAGAAGAGGAAACCAAGTGTCACGTCACCTTTTTACTTCCGAGTCGGTCACGGAAGGCCACCCGGACAAGATGGCTGACCAGATCAGTGACGCCATTCTTGACGCGATGATCAAGGATGATCAGCGCAGCCGGGTTGCCGTGGAGACCTTGATCACAACAGGCCAGGTACACGTCGCTGGCGAAGTCACCACCAAGACCTACGTCGATATCCCAGGGATCATCAGGGACAAGATCCTGGAGATCGGCTACGACTCGTCGGCGAAGGGGTACGACGGGGCTTCCTGCGGCGTCTCTGTCTCGATCGGTGCGCAGTCGCCGGACATCGCCCAGGGCGTCGACGACGCGTACGAGCGCCGGGAGGGCGAGGGCACCGACGAGTTCGACCAGCAGGGCGCCGGCGACCAGGGCCTGATGTTCGGCTACGCCTGCCGGGAGACACCCGAGCTGATGCCGCTGCCGATCATGCTCGCGCACCGGCTGGCGAGGCAGCTCACCGCGGTGCGGCGCAGCGGGCTCGTGCCCTACCTGCGCCCAGACGGCAAGACCCAGGTCACCATCGAATACGAGGCCGCGCGGCCGGTCCGGCTCGACACCGTGGTGGTCTCTTCGCAGCATGCCCCCGACATCGACTTGCGTGAGCTGCTCGAACCCGACGTCCGCGAGCACGTGGTCACGCCGGTCCTCGATGGGGTCGACCTCGACACGGCCAACTACCGGCTGCTTGTCAACCCCACGGGCCGGTTCGAGATCGGCGGCCCGATGGGCGACGCGGGGCTGAGCGGCCGGAAGATCATCATTGACACCTACGGCGGCATGGCCAGGCACGGGGGAGGCGCCTTCTCCGGCAAGGACCCGTCCAAGGTGGACCGCAGCGGTGCCTACGCGATGCGCTGGGTGGCCAAGAACGTCGTGGCCGCCGGGTTGGCCGACCGGTGTGAAGCGCAGGTCGCGTACGCCATCGGCAAGGCAAAGCCGGTGGGACTGTTCGTCGAGTGCTTCGGTACAGAACACGTCGCAGTGGACCAGATCCAGCGCGCCGTGCTCGAGGTCTTCGACCTTCGCCCGGCGGCCATCATCCGTGATCTTGATCTGCTGCGGCCGATCTACTCGCAGACGGCGGCGTACGGTCATTTCGGCCGCGAAGAGCCCGACTTCTCCTGGGAGCGCAGCGATCGCGTCGACGCGCTGCGCGCGGCGGCCCACATCTAGGCCCCGGGCGCGTTCCGCGGCGAGCTCTGGCGGAGCCGTATCCGGCCGGCCACCCCGCACGAAGTCCTGGTCCGGCACGTGCGCTTGGCGTAGCCGCACGGACTGATCCTGCCGTAGCCGCACGGACTGATCCGCGCGGTGTATCCACGCGTCCGCCGCTTGGCTATCCACGCGTCCGCCGCTTGCCGCCCGCGCTGACCCCCCGCTGTCGGGTGTTTGCGCGATGCTGCCCCACCGTGTAACCGACGGTGAAGGCCGGTATCGGCGTAGCCTGGGGACGGGCGAACATGGATAAAGCACCTGTGCGAATGGCGGCCGATGCGGTTCAGCGCGCCCGCGCACGCACGCTGCAGATAACTGACCGGATCGGGGAGTTGCGCGAGCGCACACAGTGGATGACACGCGACCGTGGCGATTCGATGACGGTCGAGGAGTGGGCGGCCAAGGGCTCGACGCCTGAGCAGGCCGCCCGCGCGGCACAGTACGCGCGTCTCGCCAAGGAGCGGGCGGCCGAGGCCGCCGAGCGCCGTGTGACCGCGCACGAGCACGCGGCCCTTGCTCACGATCATGCCGCGAAACGCTGGAGGAGACGTCCACCTCGGGGGTGGCCGATTGCGTTTCCTACCGCGAAAGGGCCCGCAGGCACCGGGCCTTTGCGGCGGCGGAAAGAGAAGCTGCCCAGGCGCTCAGCGGGCTTGCGGTAGCACGCGACAACTCGGGTTTCCTCGCGGGGGAGACCATTACCGGACCCGACGTGGCCTGGCCGGCCGGTGGAACGGATGGGCATACGCAGGCAACGACGCACTCCGGGCAAGAGCCGCCCAGCCTGTCAAGCCCCGGCGGGCAAGCCGGGACTCAGCGATGATTGAGACTTCGGGCTCACCGGCCGCGGCAGGCACGGCCGGTGCGCGGGCTGCTCACAGAGAGCGTGAGCCGGACATGGGATCGAATCGGGGCCGCAGGATCGTCGTCGCCGCCGCGTCCGCAGGCGGCGTAGAGGCACTCCAGGCATTGCTTTCCCGGCTTCCCGCCGACTTCCCCGCGCCCGTGCTCGTGGTTTTGCACGTACCTGCGACCGGCGGCCGTGCGCTGCCCCGGATCATGGACCGGGCTGGCCAGCTCAGTGCCGTTGCCGCGACGGACGGCGAGCACCTGCAGCCGGGCCGGGTCTACGTTGCCCCACCCGACCGGCACCTGCTCGTGATCGGCAACACGGTCCGGCTCTCCCACGGGCCGCGGCAGAACGGCCATCGCCCGGCGGCGGATCCGCTCTTCGGCAGCGCCGCGCTCGCCGCGGGCCCACGTGTCATCGGCGTGGTGCTGAGCGGCACTCTCGACGACGGCGCGGCCGGCTCCGCCGCGGTGGAGCGGCGCGGCGGCACGGTCGTGATCCAGGATCCGCACGAGAGCGCCTACGGGGGAATGCCGCACGCGGCGATCGCCATGACGCGACGGCCCGTCGTCTTGACGGTGCGGCAGATCGCCGAGTTCCTCGACACGCAGACCCGGATCCTGGTCGCCGCGGCCAAACAGGCACCCGACCCTGAACTCGAACGGTACGTCAGGCTGCTGCTCCACCCCCGGCCTGCCATCCCCGCCGGGGCCGTCATCACCTGCCCAGAATGCGGCGGCCCGCTGCGCGGCGAGCACGAAGGGACGGCGGCGGTGCGCTATTGGTGCGCGCTCGGTCATTCGTGGTCGCCGGAGACCTTTGCGGAAAGACACTCGGCCGCGGTCGAGCGCGCCCTGTGGTCCGCCACGCTTCGCCTGGATGAACGCTGGCGCCTCAGCCAGGAGCTGGCCGAATCGGCCGAGCTTCGCGGCCACGACGAGTCAGCGGCGATGTTCAGGAAGGCCGCCGACCAGGCAAGAGCCGCCGCGGACGCGGTCAGGGGACTGCAGGCACCGGCGCCCGCTGCCGACGTGAACGCGGATGGCACCGATGCCGCTGACGCCGCGGGCCCTCTCGACGCCGCGGATGCCGTCGGTGCTGCGGGCGCGGATGCCGCGGCCAACGCCGCGGGCGCCGAGGACGACGTCCGCGGCACCGGCGACGGCGGCCGCGGCTGAGTAACACGGTCCCCACTACCCTGTGCGGGCCGCGCGAAGCGAGGGCCACGGCGGCGCGCCGCAGGGTCACCGGCAGCGCCAGGCGAAGTCCCGGGCAGCGCGGCGCGATGTCACGGGCAGCGCGAAGCGAAGTCCCGGCTATGTGTAGGGAGTTGGCCGGCGTACGCTTACCGACTGTGCCAGGTGAGATGGACCCCGAGTTCGACGAACTTCTTTTCATGCTCAAGGAAACCCGTGGATTCGACTTCACGGGTTACAAGAGATCAACCCTGATACGGCGGATGAGCCGCCGGATGGACGCGCGCGGGCTGAAGACGATCGGCGAGTACCGCGACTACCTCGAACTTGAGCCGGAGGAATTCAGTCGGCTGTTCGACAGCCTGCTCATCAACGTGACCGGTTTCTTCCGCGACCAGGCCGCTTGGGACGCACTGCACGACGAGGTGCTGCCCGGGCTGCTCGCCGCCAAGGGAAACACCCGTCCCATCCGGGTCTGGAGCGCGGGCTGCGCCACCGGCGAGGAGGCGTACACACTCGCGATCATGCTGGCCGAGGCGCTCGGCCCGGAGGGCTTCAGCAACCGGGTCAAGATCTATGCCACCGATCTCGACGAGGACGCGCTGCAGCAGGCGCGTACCGGAACCTATAGCGCGCGCCAGGTCGGTGAGGTGCCCGAGGAACTGCGGGCCAGGTATTTCGAGCCGACCACGATGGGATTCGCCTTCAGCAGGGACCTGCGCAGGCAGGTGATATTCGGCCGCAACGACCTCACCAGGGATGCCCCAATCTCGCGCGTGGACCTGCTTGTCGCGCGCAACACGCTCATGTACTTCACGGCGGAAACGCAGGCCAGCATTATCCGCAAATTCCACTTCGCACTTTCCAGCCCCGGTTACCTGTTCCTCGGCAAGGCCGAGATGCTGCTCAATCACAGCGACCGCTTCGAGCCAGTCGACCTGCGCAAACGCCTGTTCCGCAAGGTGCCCAGCGTGGGACAGGGTGAGGTGCCACGCGCTGCCACCGCGTTCGGCGCGGAGGGGCAGGCACCGGCCAGCCGGGTGGAGGGTGCGGCGTTCGCGGCCGGGCCCGTCGCGCAGCTCGCGCTCGACCACGCGGGCAAGCTCGCCCTCGCCAACGTCCGCGCGGAGCGGATGTTCAACCTCCACCCGCGCGACGTGGGCAGGCCGTTCCAGGACCTGGAGGTCTCCTACCGGCCGGTCGAGCTCCGTTCGGTCATCGAGCAGGTGAAGAAGGACAAGCGCCCGGTCGAGCTGACCGATGTCACCTGGCACCGCGGCGCGGGTGAGGAGCCCAGTGTCCTCGACATCGCGGTCGTACCGCTCCTCGGCGAGGCGGAGGAGCTGATCGGGGCCGGCATCAGCTTCGTCGATGTGACCAGGTACCGCAGGCTGCGCGATGAGCTTGAGCACTCCAACCAGGACCTGGGGCGGGCCTACGAGGAGCTGCAGTCGCTGAACGAGGAGCTCGAGACGACCAACGAGGAGCTGCAGTCCACCAACGAGGAGCTCGAGACGACCAACGAGGAGCTGCAGTCCACCAACGAGGAGCTCGAGACGATGAACGAGGAGCTGCAGTCCACCAACGACGAGCTCCAGGCGATCAACGACGTGCTCCGGGTGCGGACAGAGGAGCTCGACGGGGCCAACGGGTTCCTCGGCTCGGTGCTGCGTAGCCTGGGCAGCGCGGTCATCGTGGTGAACGAGGATCTGCGGGTGCGGGTGTGGAGCCCGGGCGCGGAAGAGCTGTGGGGGCTTCGCGCCGACGAGGCTGAGGCCAGGCACCTGCTCACGCTCGACATCGGCCTGCCCGTTCAGCAGATCGTGCCGCTGCTGCAGCGGATGCTCACCGAGAAGGCGGACGCCAGCGAGGCGGCGGTCGACGCGGTGAACCGTCGTGGCCGGCCGGTCCGCCTGCACGTGCAGTGCAGCCTGCTGCGCGGCGAGGACGGGATGGTGCACGGCGTGATCATGGTCATGAACCATCTGGGCAACATGGCGGAAGCTGACGCGAGCGCCTCCGTCCAGGCGCGCTGACGGCGAAACCCGCGCCGCGATCCGGCCGGGATCTGCCCGGCGCCACCGAATGCGACGGCCATCCGATCGCTGGCCGGTGGCCGCGCCTGTTTGGCAAGGATCGTGGGCAGCGTCTGGTAGGACGGAATGGTGCCCCAGGTTGTGCCAGCCAGGCGCCGGCCACCGCGCCAGCCGCCGGCGCGAACACAAGCGGCCGAGCTGCCGGTCGCCCGGGTCGCCGTCGAGGTCTCACTCGCCCACCTCGACCGCCCGTTCGACTATCTCGTCCCGGCGAAGTTCGCCGAGGCTGCGGTGCCCGGATGCCGGGTGCGCGTCCGGTTCGCGGGCAAACTGACCGACGGCTACCTGCTCGAACGTTCGCCCGGCAGCGACCACCCTGGCAAGCTCGCGTTTCTCGAGCGGGTCGTGTCCGCGGAGCCGGTCCTCACCGCCGAACTCGCGGGGCTCGCCCGGGCGGTCGCCGACCACTACGCGGGAACGCTCGCCGACGTGCTTCGGCTCGCGATACCGCCGCGGCACGCGGCCACGGAGTCGCAGCCATCCGGTCCGGCCGCGGCGCCGCCCACCACCCCTGACCCAGGCCCATGGGCGAGGTACCCGATGGGTGCCGGGTTCATCGCCGCCATCGCGGGCGGCCGCTCGCCGCGCGCCGCCTGGTCCGCGCTGCCCGGTCAGAGCTGGCCGCACGCCATCGCGGTCGCGGTCGCGGCGGCGGCATCGGCGGGCCGCGGCGCGGTCGTCGTCCTGCCGGATGCCGCCGACCTCGCGCGTGTCGACGCCGCGCTCACGTCGGTGCTCGGCCCGGACGGGCACGTCGCGCTGAGCGCGGATCTGGGTCCCGCGCAGCGCTACGAGCGCTGGCTTGCCGCGGCCCGCGGGAGCGTTCGCGTTGTCGCGGGGACCAGGTCGGCGATGTTCGCACCAGTCCGCGACCTCGGGCTTGTCGTGCTCTGGGACGACGGCGACGATCTGCACGCGGAGCGCCGCGCGCCCTACCCGCACGCAAGAGAGGTGCTCGCACTTCGGGCGCACCGGTCCGGCGCCGCGGCGCTGATCGGCGGTTTCTCCCGTACCGCGGAGATGACACAGCTCGCTCAGGCCGGGTGGGCGCGCACCCTCCGCGCGGACCGGGCGGAGGTCCGCAGCCGCGTGCCCGAGATCCGCGCGGCCGGTGACGACAGCGAACTGGCCAGGGACGAGGGGGCGCGCGCCGCGCGGCTGCCAAGCGTGGCGCTGCGCGCGGCCAGGGACGCGCTGACCCGCGGCCCGGTACTCGTGCAGGTGCCAAGGCGCGGTTACCTCGCGGCGATCGGCTGCGCACGCTGCCGCGAGCAGGCCCGCTGCGGCAGTTGCGGTGGGCCGCTGGCGCTTGAGTCCGCGGGGGCTCAGGCGCAGTGCCGGTGGTGCGGCCGCCTGGCGTCCGGCTGGCGGTGCCCGAGATGCCAGGCCACCGAGATCCGCGCCCTGGTGACCGGCGTGCGGCGGACCGCGGAGGAGCTCGGCCGCGCGTTCCCTTCCGCCGCCGTCCGCGTGTCGGGTGGACAGGGCCGGATCGGCCGGGTGCAGGCCGCGCCCGCACTCGTGGTCGCCACCCCTGGAGCCGAGCCCGCCGCGGACGGCGGCTACGCCGCGGCGTTGCTGCTCGACGCGCAGGCACTGCTCGGCCGCGCCGATCTGCGGGCCGGCGAGGAGGCGCTGCGCAGGTGGATGAATGCTGCCGCGCTCGTGCGCCCGCGTTCCCAGGGCGGCATCGTCGTGGTGCTCGCCGACGCCGCGCTGCCCGCCGTCCAGGCGCTCATCCGCTGGGACCCGGTCACGCACGCCGAGCGGGAGCTTGCTGAGCGGGCGGAGCTCGGCTTCCCGCCCGCGGTCCGAATGGCGTCGGTCACCGGCAGCGCCAGCGCCGTGCGGAGCCTGCTTGCCAGCGCCGCGCTGCCGGACGGCGCCGAGGTCCTCGGGCCCGTCCCCACCGCGGTCGGCGATGACCGGCAGGCGGAAGGCGAGGTTTACCGTGCCCTCGTGCGGGTCCCGCGAACGGTGGGCACGCGGCTCGCGCGCGCCCTCGCTGAGGCACAGGCTGGACGGTCAGCCCGCAAAGATCCCGAACGGCTGCGCGTGCGGGTCGACCCGTTGGAGCTGATATGACCCACGGCCGCGACCATGATCACGCTGATCCTCGATCAAGGTGACCGGCACCGAAATCATCGCGGCGCGGTCGTTCTTTCACCCCGTTTCTGGCCGTTCGGCTGCTGCCGCGGCGTGCGGCGCGCACACATCGCGCGCCGAGGCCGTAGGGTGCTTGCGTGGGCCGAAGGGCGTCACTCACTCGCGCGCCACGCATACCGGCGGCTGGCAGCGCGGGTCCTGTGCTGCCCGCGGTGCGGATCGCGCCGGCCCACGAGCTTGCCGCCGCGGTGCTCGCCGCGCCGCTGCTGCGCGAGGCGGAGCGACTGGCCCGCTGGGTGGGCACCGGCAGGCAGCTGACAGCGCGTGGCCTGCTGCGGCTCGCCGACGCCGTCGCGGTCATCGCCGATCTTGAGATAGCCGGTGACGGCCAGGCGGGCGCCCCTGGCGGGCGGCTGCGCAGCGCGGGCGACGTGCGTGAGCTCGACCTGCTGTGGCACGCGGCGGTCGGCTCGGGCCTGATCTCGATTTCGGGCAACCGCGCGTCGGTGCGCCCCGGCGTGCTGCGCGGCGATGACGCCGACGGGCTGCTCGCCGCCTGGCAGGGGGCGCTTGACGCGGTCCTGAGCTGTGGTCCCGCAGACGTGAGCGAGGAACTCGAAGGCCTGGCGACCCTGCTGTACGCGGCGGGCACGCCGGTCCGGCTCGATGCTCTCGCCGAGGCCTTCACCGCCGCGACGGTCGCGACGCGTTCCGGCGGTGGCAGGCGGCGCGGCGGACCGCCCGATCCCGGGGCGCGGATGTCCCAGGCTCTCGAGGCACTCGCCGATCTTGGTGTCGCGGAACTCGGCGTCGACGACCAGGACGACCAGCTCACCGTGGCGCTGACCGCCCTTGGCGCGGCGGGCATGCGGGACCGGCTGATCACGGCCGGTTTCTCCGCGCCCGTCCTCGGCTGCGCCGCGTCCTGCGGCGCGGTCGGCCTGCTGACCGGCCTGGCTGGCTACGACGCCGAGGACGGTGAACTTGAGATAGCCGCGTGGCTGGCCGAGCGCACCGCGCAGCAGGCAGCGATCGAGTTGCTCGACGCGGCGAGCACGTCCTCGCCCGGCGCTCGCGGCGCCGCGTTCGCGATCATCGACCGGCTGGGCGAGCAGGTGATCCCGCTCGTGCGGTCGGCTCTCGACGACCCCGTGCTCCGGCCGCACGCGGCCATCTGGCTGCGTGAGCTTGGTGTGCAGGCGGACCTGAGCCCGGCGGAGAAGGCCTGGCTGCTCGTCGATCTCGGCGCCGGGCTGCTCGAGGAGGCCGAGCCGCGAGCGGTCGCGGCCGAGCTGCTGCCCGACCTTCCCGTGGCCGAGCAAGCCGAACTGGTCGGCAGGCTGTGGCAGGTGGTGCATCCGGACCTGATCACGTTGCTCACCACGCTCACCGAGCACCACCCGGATCCGGGTGTCGCCAAGGCAGCGCGAAAAGCCGCGTTCAAGGCGCGGTCACAGCATCTCGGCGCCGGCCGCGCGCGCTGACCACCCCGCCGGCTCTCCCGCGGCCGGTGTCGCGGCTGGCCCAGGGCGGCGGGGCGTCGGCGCCGGGTTGGCCGCGCCGAACCGGCCGCCGGGAGCCCGTAAACTTGACCCGCCGCAATCGCACGAGCCGCCGGGAGGAAACGTGGCCCTCAAGCCGATCCGCCTTTTCGGCGACCCGGTGCTGCGCACTCCGGCCGAGCCGGTCACGGACTTCGACGCCGAGCTGCGCCGGCTGGTCAAGGATCTGACCGACACGATGCTCGACGCTCCTGGAACCGGGCTCGCCGCGCCGCAGATCGGCGTCGGCCTGCGCGTCTTCACCTACCACGTCGAGGATGATCTCGGCCATCTGATTAACCCCTCCCTGGATCTGTCCGACGAGGAGGAAACGGGGGAGGAGGGCTGCCTGTCCATACCCGGCCTCGCCTTCCCCACGAAACGGGCGCTGCGCGCCGTTGCCAAGGGCTTCAACATGCACGGCGAGCCGGTCACCCTGACGGGCACGTCGCTGCTCGCCAGGTGCGCGCAGCACGAGACCGACCACCTGGACGGCGTGCTCTTCATCGACCGGCTCGACCCCGAGCAGCGCAAGCTGGCGATGAAGGCGATCAGGGAAGCCGAGTGGTTCGGCGAGCCCGCACCGGTGGTCAAGGCGTCGCCACACCCGACACTGGGTGAGGCGCGATAGCTCATGCGCCTGGTATTCGCAGGCACCCCCCAGGCCGCGGTGCCGGCGCTCGACGTGTTGCTCGGCTCGCACCACGAGGTCGTGGCGGTGCTCACGCGGCCCGACGCCCCAGCCGGGCGCGGCGGTGGGGAGATGGGCAGGCGGGTGACGCCAAGCCCGGTCGCGGCGCGCGCGCGTGACGCCGGCCTTGAGGTTCTCACGCCGCACCGGCCTCGTGACCCGGCCTTCGTCGAACGGTTGTGCAAGATCCGCCCCGACTGCTGCCCCGTCGTCGCGTACGGCGCCCTGCTGCCCCGGGCCGTGCTCGACATCCCGGCGGAGGGCTGGGTCAACCTGCACTTCTCGCTGCTGCCCGCGTGGCGCGGCGCCGCGCCGGTGCAGCACGCCATCCTGCACGGGGACGAGATCACGGGTGCGACTGCGTTCCGCATCGTCGAGGAACTCGATGCCGGGCCCGTGTTCGGCGTCGTAACCGAGCCGATCCGGGCGCAGGATACCGCGGGTGACCTGCTCACCCGCCTTGCCGTTGTCGGCGCGCACCTGCTCGAGGTCACCCTGGACGGAATCGAGTCCGGGCAGCTCGAGGCGCGGCCGCAGCCCGCGGAGGGGGTCAGCTACGCGCCCAAGATCACACCAGCGGACGCCCGGGTGGACTGGACGCGCGGCGCGGTCGCCATGGACCGGCTGATCCGGGCGTGTACCCCTCACCCGGGCGCGTGGACTGTGCTGCGCGGCGCGCGCGTCAAGCTCGGCCCGGTGCGGTTGGTGCCCGCGTCGGACGCGGCGAGCCCAAGCACGGGTGAGCCCGGACCGGCTGGGCTGGCACCGGCTGGGCTGGCGCCGGCTGGGCTGGCACCGGCTGGGCTGGCACCGGCTGAGCTGGCGCCGGGCGAGCTGCGCGTCACCCGCGACGAGGTGCTCGTGGGCACCGGCACGCATCCGGTCGGGCTCGGCGACGTTCGCCCGGAGGGAAAACGCCCGATGCGGGCCGTCGAATGGGTGCGCGGGCTGAGGCTGTCCGGTGGCGAACGGCTGGGCTGACGTGAGCGGACCTGGCACGAGGCGCCGCGCCGACCCGGCCCGGCGTACCGCCTACGACGTCCTGCGCGCGGTGGCGCAACGCGACGCCTACGCCAACCTGCTGCTTCCCGCGCTGCTCGCCGAACGTGGGCTGTCCAGGCGCGACGCCGCGCTCGCCACCGAACTGACCTACGGGACGCTGCGCGGCCAGGGCAGCTACGACGCGGTGATCGACGTGTGCTCGGACCGGCCGGCCGGCCGGATCGACCCGGCGCTGCGCGAGGTGCTGCGGCTTGGCGTGCATCAGCTGCTCGCCACCAGGATTCCCGCGCACGCCGCCGTGGCCGCCAGCGTGGACCTGGCCAAGGATGTCGCGGGTGCGCGGCCGTCAGGCTTCGTGAACGCGATCTTGCGCCGGGTCGCGACCCGCGACCTTGAGGCGTGGCTCGCGATCGTCGCGCCGAGCCGCGCGGACGATCCGGTCGGGCACCTCGCCGTCACGCACAGCCACCCGCGCTGGGTCGTGGCCGCGATGTCCGCCGCGCTCGGCGAGAGGCCGGACGGGGAACTCGCGGAGACCGAGGCATTGCTCGTCGCGGACAACGGCCGCCCTGGGGTTACCCTGCTCGCCAAGCCGGGCCAGGTCGCCCCGGGCGAACTCGCCGCCGCGGGCGCTACGCGGGCGCGGTGGTCACCGTACGGCGCCTACCTGAAGGAAGGAAATCCCGCGGACATCCCCGCTATGGCCGATGGCAGGGCGGCGGTACAGGACGAGGCGAGCCAGCTCGCGGCGGTCGCGCTCGCCGGCGCCGCGCTTATCGGGCCGGACCGGCTGTGGCTCGACATGTGCGCGGGG
>DATFVJ010000215.1:0-4484 GCA_035260365.1 Streptosporangiaceae bacterium | reverse complement strand
CGCGCGAGCCGCCACACCCGGCCGAGGAACTTGACCGACGCGGCGGGCGACACGTCGGCCCAGTCGATGTCGTCCTCGGGTGGGCTGGCGAACACCATCGTGAGCCGGATCGCGTCGACCCCGTGCGCGGCCACCTGTTCGCCCAGGTCGACGCCGTTGCCCAGCGACTTCGACATCGCACGGCCGCGGTTGATCACCTGTCCCTGGTTCAGCAGCCTGGTGAACGGCTCGGTGAACTCGAGCAAGCCCATGTCGTGCAGCACCTTGGTGAAGAACCGGGCGTAGAGCAGGTGCAAGATGGCGTGCTCGACGCCGCCGACGTACTGGTCGACGGGGCACCAGCGGCGCACCGCGGCGGGGTCGAACGGCCCATCGGTGTACGCGGGCGAGCAGTACCGCAGGAAGTACCAGGACGAGTCGACGAACGTGTCCATCGTGTCGGTGTCCCTGCGCGCGGGCCCGCCGCACTTCGGGCACTCCACGTTTACCCAGTCGGCCGCGGCGGCCAGCGGCGACACGCCCTTCGGCACCAGATCCTGCCCGCGCAGGTCGGGCAGGACGACGGGCAGCTGGTCGTCGGGAACCGGGATCTCGCCGCAGGACGGGCAGTGCACGATCGGGATCGGTGTGCCCCAGAACCGCTGCCTGGAGACCAGCCAGTCGCGCAACCGGTAGCTGACCGCCGCCTCGCCCTGGCCGCGCTCGGCCAGAATCTCCGTGATGCGGCGGATCGCCGCCGCCTTGGGCAACCCGTCGAGCGGCCCGGAGTTGACCATCATGCCGTCACCCGCGGTGGCCACGCCCGTCTGCGCCGGGTCGGGCTCACCCGTGTCGAGTACCACGCGCACGGGCAGCCCGAACGTCCGGGCGAAGTCGAGGTCGCGCTGGTCGTGCGCGGGGACCGCCATGATCGCCCCGGTGCCGTAGCCGGACAGCACGTAGTCCGCCGCCCACACCTGGATCCGCTCGCCATTCACCGGGTTGACCGCGTAACGGCCGAGGAAGATCCCGGTCTTCTGCCGCTCGGCCGACTGGCGCTCGATGTCGGACAGCTTGCGGACCTCGGCCACGTAGGTTCGGAGCGCGTCCAGGCGGTCGGGCGTACACAGTTCCCCGGCCAGCGGCGAGTCGGCCGCGACGACGAAGAAGGTGGCCCCGTACAGGGTGTCCGGCCGGGTCGTGAACACGGTGACGGGCTCGTCCCGCCCCTCGATCACGAAACGGACCTCCGCGCCCTCGGATCGCCCGATCCAGTTGCGCTGCATGAGCAGCACGCGCTCCGGCCACTTTCCCTCGAGCTGTGCCATGTCCTCGAGCAGCCGGTCCGCGTATTCGGTGATCTTGAAGTACCACTGGGTCAGCGTGCGCCTGATGACCTCGGCGCCGCACCGCTCACACCGCCCGTCGATGACCTGCTCGTTCGCGAGCACGGTCTGGTCGACCGGGCACCAGTTCACGTACCCGTTGCCGCGGTAGGCGAGGCCACGCTCGTAGAAACGCAGGAACAGCCACTGGTTCCAGCGGTAGTACTCGGGGTCACAGGTGTGCAGCCGGGTCGACCAGTCGAACGACACCGCGTACCGGCGGAACGACGCGGCCTGCGTCTCGATGTTGGCGTAGGTCCAGTCGGCGGGATGGGCGTTGCGCCTGATCGCCGCGTTCTCCGCCGGCAGCCCGAACGCGTCCCAGCCGATCGGATGCAGCACGTCGAGGCCGCGGTGGAACAGGTACCTGGCCACCGCGTCGCCGATGGCGAACGCCTCGCCGTGCCCCATGTGCAGGTCCCCGGACGGGTAGGGGAACATGTCGAGCACATAGGCGCGCTGCCGGGTATCCGCCGGGTCGCCGGACGCGCGGAACAGGCCGAGCTCGGCCCAGCGGGCCAGCCATTTGTCCTGGACATTCCGCGGGTCGTACTGGACGGCATCGGCCCGCGCGCCACGCGGAGGCTGCGCCACACGTTCCGGCTGCGCAGCGTTGCCCGGCTGCGCAGGGTGATCCGGCTGTGCCTGCTGGCCGGCTCCGGCGGTCTCGGCGGCTGTCATCGTTCCCTCACGGCTTTCTCGATCCTGCGCGGCGTGCTCCGAGCCCGCGCCGCGCTCGCGGCCCTGCGAACAAATAAAATGGCCCCCCGGTCACGAGGGGCAGCCGCGCCGACGGCAGGAAGGCCGACGCGGCTAGGTAAGGAGCAGCCGACCGGGACGCATGCTGTCAGGGTAGCGCACGATGTGTCCTGGCCGGACACCATCGCGTGCGCGGCCCCGGCTGCCGTGCAGTGTTGACGTAGCAGGGTCACGCAGCATGGCCCAAATTATTGAATAGTCGTCACCTTATTGAATAGTCGTCACCCGAAGGCGAATGCTATCAATTGTTTTTAGCCCTTGACCGGGCCTTGTGCTGCCAATATGGTCATCAGCAACCTGCCGGTGAGCACTTCTCAGCGCCTTCGGCGTGGCATTCTACTTGGCGTCTAGGCCCTAGGGCACGTGCCCGTGGGCACAGTACTTCATTGAGTTTTCTGTCGGTCATTTCCGGGTTTGCGCGGCGGCGGTTTCGCGCTCGCGCCTCCGGGTCCGGGGGGCATCCCGCCTTCGCCGGGTGGGAATCCGCGGTCGCCCACGGGCTGGTGCCGCCGCTGGTCGCGCGGCTGCGGTGGGTCCGGGGCTCGCTCCGGCTGGCACAGGGGGAACAGGTGGACGTTCGGGGGCGTGCGGCCCGCATGTGGCCGGTTCGGGACGTTGCTGCCGGGCCGTGGGCTGACAGCAACGTCGATTCCGGCAAGTGCCGGTTCAGGGTTTCACCGGCCGGCGCAATGATTTTGGCCGCAACCGCCGCCAGGCATTTGCCCGGTGCTTTCAGTGCGATGTTCGCTGCCGTGTTCGCGGCGGCGGGCCGCGGGGTCGCCGCCGGCCGCCACGCGGCGCCTGGCCGCCAGGTCAGCATCGGCCGCCACGCGGCGGCCGGCCGACGCGGCGCAGCCGGGCGCAACGCGATCGCGGGCGGTCCGGCCTCCTGCGCCCCGGCGGGTCACACCACAGCCAGCACCGGAGCCGACCATGTCTGAGCAGGCAATCGCCATCGTCGGGCTCGCCTGCAGGTACCCCGGCGCGCCCGACCTCCAGTCCCTTTGGGACCTGGTGCGCACCGGGCGGCAGACGTTCCGCCGGATCCCGCCGGGCCGGCTCGACCTCGACGGTTATGGCCACTATGGCCGCGGCGACGATGGCCACGGCGACGATGGCGCACCGGACCTGCGCACGCGGTGGACGGTGCCTGCTCGTCGTCCCTGATCGCGGTCGCTGGCGCCTGCGCCGCGCTGGCGGCGGGGGCGACCTCGACTTCGCGCTGGCCGGCGGGGTGGACATCGGTCTGGACCCCGTCGACCTCGTCGGGCTGGCCAGGGCGGGCGCGCTCGCCACGCAGGAGATGCGCATCTACGACGCCACACCGACCGGGTTCCTGCTCGGCGAAGGCTGCGGCATCGTCGCGCTGATGCGGGCCGAGGACGCCCACGCGACCGCGGTGCCCGTCTACGCCGACATCACCGGCTGGGGGATCTCATCCGCCGGCAACGGCCGCGCCATCTCGGGACCGGACGGCCTGCTGCTCGCGCTGCGCCGCGCCTACAAACGGGCCGAGGCCGATCCGGCGCACGTCCAGCTGTTCGAAGGGCACGCGGCCGGGATCGCCGCGAGCGACCTCGCGGAACTGACCGCGCTCACCTCGTTGCGCGCGGACGCGCCGCCGCGTGCCGCACAGCCTGCCGCGCTGGGCTCGATCAAGGCGAACATCGGTCACACCAGGGCCGCGGCCGGCGTGGCCGGCCTGCTCAAGGCCGTGCTCGCGATGTCGGCGGGTACGCTGCCCCGACGACGGGCTGCCAGCAGCCGCATCCGCTGCTTCGCGGCGCGCCGGCGGTGCGTGTGCTCGCCGCGGCGGAGCCGTGGCCGAACGGGCAGCGGCCGGCTCGCCGCTCGTGCTCGACGGCGTGCACGACGACGGCTGGTTCTTGCTTCGCGCCGGGGACGCCGCGCTAGCCAGTACGGTCGTGGCGGTCAGCGGTGTGACCAGCCCGGTAGCTGTGGCGATCATGACGGCGCGAGGTTCGGGCCAGGCTGGAGCCGGGTTCGGGCCAGACTAGAGTCAGTACCCGTGACCGCTGTTTCGCCGACTCCGCGCGGGCCTTCGCCGCGCCGTGCCGCGCGGCGCGCGGCGGCGGCGGGACCAGGTGTACCGCGTCCGGCCAGCCGATGAACACGGCGACAGGTGCGGGCTTCCTCGAACCTGCGGAGTGGTTCGCGAGCCTGCCGACCGTGTACCTGGCCGCCGGTGCGCTGATCACCGACCCGAGCGGCCGGGTACTGCTTGTGAAGCCGAACTACCGCGACCACTGGGCGGTGCCCGGGGGTATCTGCGAACAGGGCGAGCCCCCGCACGAGGCATGCGCCCGCGAACTGCTCGAAGAACTCGGGCTCCCGATTCCC
>DATFVJ010000214.1:0-9131 GCA_035260365.1 Streptosporangiaceae bacterium | reverse complement strand
GGATCGGCGCATCCTTGACCACCCGCACGACCGGCATGGCGGCTTGGAGATAGTCACGGTCCGCGGCCAGTTTCGCGCGGCTGCTGCCAAGGCCGCTGGCGACAGGGTCCAGGTCGAGCGCGGCGAGCATCGTGTCCACGGTGCCGAAACGGCGCACAAGCGCGGCAGCCGTTTTGGCGCCAATTCCGCGCACTCCAGGCAGACCGTCACTGGGATCTCCCCTGAGTGCGGCGAATTCGGCGTACGCGCGCCCGGGGATGTCGTAGCGCGCGGTCACCCGCGCCTCGTCGACCGATTCGAGCCGCGCGAAGCCGCGAGCGGTGTAGAGCACCCGGACCTGCCGGGCGTCGTCGACGAGCTGGAACAGGTCCCGGTCGCCGGTGACGATGTCGACGGGCAGGTCGGCGCGCGCGGCGAGAGTGCCGATCACGTCGTCGGCCTCGTAGCCTGGCGCCGGCGCCTGGGCGATTCCGGCCGCGTCGAGCACCTCCTCGATCACCGGGATCTGCACGGTGAGCGCGTCGGGTACGATCTCGGCTCCGGCGGTGCCGAGCCGGTGCGCCTTGTAGGAGGGCATCGCCGCTACCCGGAACGCCGGCCGCCAGTCGGCGTCCATACACGCGACGAGCCGCGCCGGGCGGCCACGCATGGCCCGGTCGCTGCGGCCGGGATTGATCAGGCGGGCGATCATGTCGAGCAGGCCGCGGACGGCGTTCACCGGCGTCCCGTCCGGCGCGGTGACCGAGTCGGGTATCCCGTAGAACGCACGGAAATACAGCGCCGGCGTGTCGAGCAGCATCAGATACGGGCTAGTAGTGGGCATCACAGTCATCCTGCCAGTTCCACCTCATCCGAGGGTGGCAAGAACCCGCTGTTCCTTGACCGGGTCGAGGCCAGGGGCGGGCCGCGACCGCGGCTGCGGGTCGCCTTCCGTTTGCAGCCACCGCCAGGTGTCGGCCACGGTCTGCGCCACCGGCCTGCACCGCAGCCCCGCCGCGTATGCGCGGGACACGTCGCCCGCGTGCAGCCCGGCCGCCTCGCCCGTCGGCGGCAGCCAGATCGGCAGCTCGGTCCACGCCTCGATGCCCGCGGCGGAGATCACCTCAGGTGAGGCCCATACCAGTTTCGCGTCCGAACCCGTCACCCGCCGTGCGTCCGTGAGCAACGAGGCCATGGTGGCGTGACCCGGCTGGCTCACCGCGTTGAACGCGCCGCCGCGGCCCTGGTCGGCGCAGGCGAGCATCCACACAGCAAGATCGCGTGCGTCGATGAGCTGAAGCGGCCGGTCGGGCGGGCCAGGGGCGAGGACACGCCCGCCACGCTCGAGGCGGCGCAGCCACCACGGCAGCCGGCCGACGTCCTCATAGGGCCCAAGGACCAGGCCGGCGCGGGCGAGCAGCGCGCGGTCGCCAAAGGCCGCGCCGACCGCGATCTCGGCCCCCCGCTTCGCGGCGGCGTAGTCGGCGGCATCATCGCTGGCCGGATCGCCGTCCACGACCGGCGCCGTCTCGTCGAGCCCGACCGGGATGGGCCAGCGGTAGACGGAACGGCTCGACACGTAGCCGTAGTGCCCGGCCCGCCCGGCGAGCAGCCGGGCGCTGTCCGCCACGACCCGCGGCGCGCCCGACCAGGTGTCGATCACCGCATCCCACGACCGGTCCCCGAGCGCCGCGGCCAGCGCGCCGCCGGCCGTCCTGTCCGCGCGGATCGCCTCCGCGGCTGCCCCGGGGTTGCCGGAGACGCCGCGGGTAACCGCGGTTACCTCGTCGCCGCGCGCCAGCGCCTCCGCTACGACAGCCCGGCCCACGAAATGCGTACCGCCGAGCACCAGCAGCCTCACGCTGTCCATCCTGGAACCGGGTCAGGACCGTCGAGGCCGGCTTTCGCTGTCGGCGCACCGCTGCCGGCGCACCGCTGCCGTCGCGCGGCGGCGGGAGGCGTGTGGGATCGTGGGACCCGTGATTTTCGCAGCAAAGCCCGCGGTGGTGGGGCATCGCGGCTTCGGCCGCGGCATGTCCGGCGGTTATCGCGAGAACACGGTCGAGTCCTGCCTCGCGGCCGTCGCGGCCGGCCTGACGTGGATCGAGATCGACGCCCAGCGCACCGCCGACGACCAGCTTGTGCTCCGGCATGACTGGACGGCGCCGGACGGCTCGCGCATCGTGGACCGCACGGCCGCCGAACTCGCCGGGCAGGGCATCGCGCGGCTGACCGACGTCCTCGACGCCGTCCCGCCCGGGATTGGCATCGATGTCGACGTGAAGACGGTGCTCGCCGACGCCACCGACCCGAGGTCCCGCCGCACCGCCGCGTTGCTCGCCCCGGCGCTGAGCGCGGAATCGAAGCGCCGCAAGCTGCTCGTGACGTCATTCGACGCTGGCCTGCTCACCGCCCTGCGGCCGGACCTTCCCGACGCCGCCTTCGGCTTGCTCACCTGGCTCTACTTCCCGCCGCAGCACGGCATACCGGCGGCCGCGGGGCTCGGTCTCGACGTGATCGCCCTGCACACGGGCTCGCTGGCGCCGGTGGAAGAGGACACGGACGCGGCCGGCGCGGCCCGCGAAGAGGCTCACCCCTTCCCGGCCGCGGCCGAGGCGGTGGCCGTGGCGCACGAGGCCGGGCTCGACGTCCTCATCTGGTGCCCGCAGCCCGCGGCCGCCGCCGCTTACGCCGCCGCGGGTGCGGACGCGCTATGCGTAGACGACGTGCCAGGAACACTCGCCGCGCTCGCCACGTAGGCCCGCCCTTCGCCCGCCCATTTGCCCTGACGGCTGCCGCGTGGCGCGTCGCTTGCGACGCATCGGGGTTCCGGGGAGTCGCCCCCGGGCGGACACAGCCCGAATGGCTGCCGCGTGGCGCGCCGACCGCGCAGCCGCGGGCTCCGGGGTCTAGCGCCGCGTAGCCATGGACGTGGGGGAACGCCCGGGCGTCACGCCACGGAGGAGTAGGCGACGACGCCGCGGCGCATCGCCTCGATGGCCGCCCGGGCCGCCGCGGCGAGCCCCGGATCGGCCGCGGCGGCGATCTGATCGAGCAGGTCGATGAGCTGCTTCACCGCCCGCACGAAATCGCCCGCGGTGAGGCCGCACTCCGTCAGCACCGCATCGAGCCGGTGCCCGCGCGCCCAGCGGAACGCCGCCCAGGCGAAGCCGAGGTCCGGTTCGCGCAGGAAGGACAGTGAGTTGTCGCGCTCGATCGCGTCGAGCTCGCCCCACAGCCGGGCCATCGCGGCGAGCACCTCCCTGGCCTGCCCGTGCGGCAGCCGCGGTGCCGCGGCGTCGTCGGACTGCCGCGACTCATAGGTCAGCGCGGACACGCAGGCGGCAAGTTCGGCCGGCTCGAGGCCGTCCCAGAGCCCGCCTGCGAGGCACTCGGCCGTGAGCAGGTCGAGCTCGGTGTACAGGCCCGCGAGCACCTGCCCCTGCGCGGTGAGCTTGTCGGTGGCGCCGTTCCCCGCGAGGTACCCGAGCTGCACGAGAACGGTGCAGACCCGGTCGAAGGTTCTGGCGATCACGTGCGACCGGCTCGCGACCCGGCGCTCCAGGCCTTCCACCTCACGCTTGAGCCGGAAATAGCGCTCAGCCCAGCGCGCGTGCTCCTCACGGTCGGGGCAGCCGTGACACGGATGCTGCCTGATCTGGGCGCGCAGCCGGCTGATCTCAGCGTCGTCGGGCGCCTGGCCACGCCGGGGCGGTGGGAGGTCACGCCCGGCGAGCTTGTTCCTGACCGTGGCGGCCAGGTCCCTGCGATGCTGCGGTGACCTGGCGCTGAACCAGTTCGGGATCCTGACCCGCTCCACCGGCTCGACCGGGACCGGGAAATCAGCCGTCGACAGCCGCTTGACCTGGCGGTTCGCCGTGAGCACCAGCGGCCCAGGACCCTGTCCCCCGGTGTCGAGCACGACCGCGACCCCAGCTCGCCGCCCGCCAGGCACCCTGATCACATCGCCGGGCCGTAGCCGCCCCAGCGAACGCTCCGCCTCGGCCCGCCGGTTGGCGCTGCGGCTGCGTGCGAACTCCGCCTCGTGCTCGGAAAGCTCTCTGCGGAGCGCGATGTAGCCGGCGAAGTCACCCGCATCGCAGCTCATGGCGCCGGCGTAGCCGTCGAGGGCCTCCCTGCTCCGGCGCAGCTGGCGTGCGACGCCGACGACCGCCCGGTCCGCCCTGAACTGCGCGAACGACGATTCGAGCAAGGTACGGGCGCGCTCTCGGCCGACCTGGCCGACCAGGTTGACCGCCATGTTGTAGGAGGGCCGGAAACTGGACGTGAGCTGGTAGGTTCTGGTACTCGCGAGGCCGGCCACCGCGCCCGGATCGGTCCCGGGCTGCCAGATCACGACCGCGTGCCCCTCGACGTCGATCCCGCGCCGCCCGGCGCGCCCGGTGAGCTGGGTGTACTCGCCGGGCGTCAGGTTGGCGTGCGTCTCGCCGTTCCACTTGTCGAGCCGTTCGATCACCACCGTCCTCGCGGGCATGTTCACGCCGAGAGCGAGCGTCTCCGTCGCGAACACCGCCCGGATCAGGCCCTCGGTGAACAGCTCCTCGACGACCTCCTTGAAGACCGGAAGCAGGCCGGCGTGGTGCGCGGCGATGCCGCGCCGCAGACCGTCGAGCCAGTCGGTATAGCCGAGTGCCGCCAGATCCTCGTGGTCGAGGTCAGCGGTCCGCCGCGCCGCGCGCTCACGGATCACCGCGGCCTCGTCCGGCGTGGTCAGCCGCAGGCCGGCGCGCAGGCACTGCAGCACCGCCGCGTCGCAGCCGGTCCGGCTGAAGATGAAGGTGATCGCGGGCAGCAGCCCAGCCGCGTCCAGCCGCTCGATGACGTCGACGCGGCTCGGCGGGCGGAACCTGCGCGGGCGGCGGCCGCCCCGCTGCGGGCGGCGCCCGGCCCGTGCCGCCCAATCCTCGCGGCGCGCGATCCGCAGGAGTTCCGGGTTGACCTTCGCGACCGCGCCGGGCGCGCCGCTTTCCGTCGTACTGTCGGCGGGGACGTCGGCCGGGCCGCTGGTGAACAGGTCGTACAGCCGCCCGTCCGCGAACATGTGCTGCCAGAGCGGTACCGGCCGGTGCTCGTCCACGATCACGGTCGTGTCGCCGCGTACCTGGACAAGCCACTCGCCGAACTCCTCCGCGTTGCTCACCGTCGCCGACAGGGCGACGACCTGCACGGAGTCGGGCAGATGAATGATGACTTCCTCCCACACCGCGCCGCGGAACCTGTCGGAGAGGTAGTGCACCTCGTCGAGCACGACGTAACCAAGGCCGGTCAGCGTGCCCGAGCCCGCGTACAGCATGTTCCGCAGTACCTCGGTGGTCATCACCACCACCGGCGCCTCGCCGTTGACGCTGTTGTCGCCGGTCAGCAGGCCGACTTTGGCCGGCCCGTAGCGCCGGACCAGATCGGCGTACTTCTGGTTGGACAGTGCCTTGATCGGCGTGGTGTAGAAACACTTGCGGCCTGCCGCGAGCGCGAGATGCACGGCGAACTCGCCGACAACCGTCTTACCCGAACCTGTCGGAGCCGCGACGAGCACGCTGGTGCCGTCCTTGAGCCCTTGGCAGGCTCTGCGCTGGAAGTCGTCGAACTCGAAGTCGTACAGGCCTTCGAAGGCGGGTGACCGGCGGCGAGACGCGGCATACCGCTGCGCCGGAGTGGTCATGACGTCAGCTTAGAGCCTCTTCGCGAGCCCCCGCTTTACCGGCTCAGCGCCGGTCCGCACTGGCTGGCTCGTTCCCGCCCGCCTGGTCGAGCGGCGACGCCTCGTCGGGTGACAGCCCGTCGTAGGGCGATGGCCGCCGCGCCCGGCGCCGGTCGTTCGCCCAGATGGCTACCTCCGCAAGCTCGACGAGCACCACACAGGGCACGGCGAGCAGCAGCATCGTGATCGGATCCGGGCTCGGCGTGGCGACCGCGGCGAACGCGAACACACCGAAGATCATCATCCGGCGCCACTTCCTGAACCGCTCGTGGGTGAGCACGCCAGCGAGGTTCAGGATCACCAGGGTCAGCGGGACCTCGAACGCGACGCCGAAGATCAGCAGCATGGCCATCGCGTAGCCGAGGTAGGTGTTGATCGTGATGATCGGCTGGGCGCCGTTCGGCACCAAGCCGAGCAGGAACCGCAGGCCGCGGGTCATCGCCAGGTAGGCGAACGCCCCGCCGAGCGCGAACAGCGGCACCGCGCTGCCGACGAACAGGTAGGTCCACCGCCGTTCGCGCCGGTAAAGACCTGGCGCGACGAACGCCCAGACCTGGTACAGCCAGACCGGGGACGAGACGATGATCCCGACCAGGATGGCGATCTTCAGGTGGAGGAAGAAGGAGTCGAAGATGCCGGTGACGAAGAGCGTGCACTGACCGGAGCCGAGCACCGCGCCGGTCGGCCGGTGGTTTATCTGGATCTTGCAGTAGGGCCGCTCGATGAACTTCCACACCGGGCCGAAGAAGATCCACCCGAAGATCGAGCCGACGGTGAGCGCGAGCAGGATCTTGACCATACGGGAACGCAACTCGCGGATGTGCTCGATGAGCGGCATCCGTCCGTCGGGGTTCGCCCGCCTGCCGGTGGCGCCTGCGGCAGTACCTGACCCCGGCCAGCTCAGTGGCACGGTCGGCTCCTGTGGGATCAGCTTGACTGCTGCTTGCGCTGTGCCTCCGCCAGCGGCACGCCGCTGACGATCGTGCCGTCGTCGAGGCTCACCTTCACCGGTGTCGGCTGCGGTACCGGCTGCGGCGCGGCCGACGCGGGCTGCTGCAGCACTGGCTGCGCCACGGGCTGGGCTGTCCGGACGTCTTCCGCGCCTTCTTCGCCATCGTGGAGCGCCTTGGTTTCCGCCCTGAAGATGCGCATCGACCTGCCGAGCGACCGCGCAGCGTCGGGCAGCTTACGCGACCCGAAAAGCACGACGAACACCGCAGCCAGGATCAGCAAATGCCAAGGGCTGAGCTCACCCATATCGGTCCTCTTCAGCAGGGGCTGGGACGCGGGCCGCACGCCGTTGCCGGCGGGCAGCCCTCTTGCGGCCGATTGTACGCGCGGATGACGAGCCCCTCACACCCCCGCGCCGCGAAATCATGGCCCGCCGGCCCTGCCCCGCGTCATGCGAGCCCGTACTGCGCAAGCGCCGCCGCCGCCTGTTCCCGCACCGCCGCGGCGAGCCCGGCGGGCTCCACAAGGTGGCCGCGGTCACCGAGTTTCAGCGCGAGCCGCCGTACCCACCGGGCATCCGCGGTACGCAGCACGACCCGCAACCGCCCGTCCCCTATTTCCTGTACGCCGTCGCACGGGTAGTAGTCCGCGACCCAGCGGCCCTCCGGCGCGAGCTCGAGCACAACCCGCAGGTCGTCGGGTCCGGGCTGGTACAAGCCCTGGTCGAGGTCCTTCGGCTCGGCACCCGCGGGTATCTCGGCGGGAGCGCTCAGCACCTCGATCGCGACCACCCGGTCGATACGGAACAGGCGCACACCCTCCGCGCGCCTGCACCAGCCCTCCAGATAGGTCCGGCCGTCCACCACGACGATCCGCATCAGGTCCACGTCACGTTCGGTCGCCTCGTCACGGCCGGGCACGTAGTAGGTCAGGTGGACCCGCCGGCCAGCCTGCAACGCCGCCCTGGCGCGCGAGAGCACGGCCGGCCCTGGCACCTCCACCTGCACGGCCACCTGGCTGCTCAGCGCGGCGGCCTCGCCGGACGCGGCCTCGAGCTTGGCGATCACTCTGCCTACCGTGGAGCCGTGCTCCTGGACGTCGGCGAGCATCCGCAGGGCCACGAGCAGCGCGCTCGCCTCGTCCGCCCCCAGCCGCAGCGGCCGGGCCACCGGGTCCGCCTGGCTGACCACGATCTCGCCGCCCTCGTACGAGAGGTCGATGGGGCAGTACGGGTCCGGCGACCGCAGTTCCACGCACCACAGCATGTTGAGGTCGTCGACGAGCTGGCGCTCGGAAAGGCCGAAGGCCGCCGCGGTCTCCGCGATGGAAGCGACCTTCCTGCTCGTCACGTACGGCACCAGGGCGAGCAGCCGCTGCAGCCGGGTCGTGCTCGCCCGGGCGGACGCCCGGCTGCCCGCGGCCGCGCCAGCCTGCCGGGACACCGCGGATCCCGGCGGCCCGGCCGCGCCGGGACCGGCTGCGCCAGGGCCGGACGCCGGCGGACCGGCCGCGCCGGGACCGGCTGCGCCGGGACCGGCTGCTTCAGGCTCGGCGGGCACGCTCATGTCAGCACGGCCTTCAGCGAGCCGATCACGGCCTCCCGCAGGTCGGGCGGGTCGAGGACCACCACATCAGGCCCGAACGACGCGAGATGCCCGGCCATCCAGTCGACCTCAGAGAACGGGAACTCCAGCCGATCCCAGCCTGCCTCGCCCGGCGCCCCTGGCACCTGCCTGGCCCACCGGCGAAGCCCGTATCCCGCGCCGTGGCGCACCCTGATCACGGCGGTGCGGCGCTGCGGCTGCTGCCCGTCCCACGACCGCACCAGGTCACGTACGTCGGTGCCGGCCGGTACCGTGAAGCTGCGCGGCGGGCCGTCGAAGGTAACCGGGCCCAGGACGCGGCTGAGCCTGAATACCCGCGGCGCGCCACGGTCCCTGTCGTGGCCGCCGACGTACCAGCGCCCGTATCTGCACACCACTCCCCATGGTTCCAGGTGGCGCTGCTGCGGGGTGGCCCGGCCCACCGCCTGGTAGCTGAAGACCACCGGCCGGTGGTCGCGCACCGCCCGCCACATCGCGGGAAACGCCGCGTCGTCGGTGCGGACCCGCGGCTCGATGTCTGGGATGTCCTCCGACTCGACCCCGGCGGCGCGCAGCTTGAGCAGCCCGCCGGCGGCGGCGTCGGCGAGTTCCGCGCGGCGCCAGACCCGCGCGGCCAGGCCGAGCACGGCCGCCTCGTCCGTTTCCAGTGTGATCTCCGGCAGCTCGTAGTCGTGCCTGCTGATCTTGTAACCCGTGTCGTCATCGCCGGCCTGGCCCGTCTCGAGCGGGATGCCGAGCTCGCGCAGTTCGTCTTTGTCCCGCTCGAACATCCGCTTGAACGCCTCGGACTGCTCCGGATAGCCGGCCACCGCCTGGCGGATCTGTTCCGCGGTGAGATAGCGCCTGGTGGACAGCAGGCAGACCACCAGGCTCAGCAG
>DATFVJ010000213.1:0-8369 GCA_035260365.1 Streptosporangiaceae bacterium | reverse complement strand
TATCGACGCGCCCAACTTCGGCGAGTCGGTGCACGTAGAGCCCGTCTACTGGGGCGTGTACGTGGGCGCCGTGCGCATCGCGATCTGACCCCGCCCTCGCGATCTGCCCCCACCCCGGGTCATCTCCTGACGGCCCTGAAGGCCCTGACCGCCATCGCGGCCGCGATGACCGCGCCGAGGACGACGGTGGCCGCCGCGGAAAGCAGCAGCGTCCGGCGCGCTCCGACCGCGGTGACGAGGGGGCCGGCGAGCACCTCGCCGAGTGCTGGCGCGAGCAGGCTGAGCGCACCCTTCGCGGCCAGGACGGCGATCAGGTCGCCTGGTGGGCTGGCGCGCTGGAAGAGCGTCATGGACGTCGCAGGGAACGGAGCGTATATGAGGCCTCCGATACCGAAGCCGGCCACGGCCAGGCCCACACTGGCCGCCGCCCCGACCGGCAGGAGGCACAGTCCCCAGCCGAGGATGACACCCGTCACGACGGGCCACAGACGCCGTCTGCGCACATACGCCACCGCTATGCCGCCGATCACCTCGCCCGCCGCGAACGCGGTCCAGAAGCCACCGAGCACCGCCGCGGAGGCATGCAGGTCACGGCTCACGTGAATCGGCAGCGCCACCTCCACCAGGCCGTAGAGCAGAACGAACACAAGGTCACTATCGTCAGGGCGAGCAGTTGCCTGTTCGCGGCGATGACACCGAACCCCGCCGGCCGCGATCGCGGCGCCGAGCCGTTCCGGCCGGGCGGCCCGGCACCCGGATCGCGGGCTGAGGGCGTGTCCCTAGCTCTCGGGCCTGACCAGCGGGAACAGGATCGTTTCCCGGATGCTGGCGCCGGTCAGCATGATCAGCAGGCGGTCGATGCCCATGCCCATCCCGCCGGACGGCGGCATCGCGTACTCCAGTGCCCGCAGGAAGTCCTCGTCGAGTTGCATCGCCTCCGCGTCGCCGCCGGCGGCGAGCAGTGACTGCGCGGTGAGGCGCGCACGCTCCTCGATCGGATCGATGAGCTCGGTATAGCCGGTACCAAGCTCGGTACCGAACGCGACCAGATCCCATCGCTCGGCCAGCCGGGGATCGCCGCGGTGCGCCCGGGTCAGCGGCGACACCTCGGTCGGGAAGTCGCGGTAGAACGTCGGCGCGACGGTGCGCTCCTCCACGAGGCGCTCGTACATCTCGAGCACGACCTGGCCCCGGTCCCAGGCGGGGTCGACGGGCACGTCGGCCTTGGCGCAAAGCTCGCGCAGCCGCTGCACCGGGGTCTCCACCGTGACCTCCTCGCCGAGCGCCTCCCCGATGGCCTTGTGCACGGTCTTCGACGGCCACTGCCCGCCGATGTCGATCTCGACGCCGTCGGGGCGGCGCAGCACCGTGCCGCCGAGCGCGGCGGTGGCGGCGCGCTGGATGAGCTCACGGGTGAGCGTGGCCACCGTGTCGTAGTCGCCGTAGGTCTCGTAGGCCTCGAGCATCGTGAACTCGGTGTTGTGCGTGGCGTCGACGCCCTCGTTGCGGAAGTTCCTGTTGATCTCGAAGACCTTCTCCAGGCCGCCGACGAGCAGCCGCTTGAGATGCAGCTCCGGCGCGATACGCAGGTAGAGATCAAGGTTGTACGCGTTGTGGTGGGTGACGAAGGGCCGTGCGTTGGCGCCGCCGTGCACTCGCTGGAGCATCGGCGTCTCCACCTCGATGAAGCCACGCCGCGTCATTTCCTCGCGTATCGCCCGGACCGCCGCGGAGCGGATCTCCACCATCCGGCGGGCGGCCGGATTGACGATCAGGTCCAGGTACCGCTGCCGCACCCGCGACTCGATGTCGGTCAGGCCCTTGTGCTTGTCCGGCAGCGGGCGCAGGGACTTCGACGTGATGGCGAAACGCTCGGCGAGCACGGAAAGCTCACCGCGGCGTGAGGTGATCACCTCGCCCTCGACACCCACGTGATCGCCGAGGTCCACGTCACGCTTCCACGCGGCGAGCGCGTCCGCGCCGATCCGGTCGAGCGACAGCATGACCTGCACGTCGCCCGTCCCGTCCCTGATCGTGGCGAAGACCAGTTTGCCGCTCGGGCGGTTCAGCATCACCCGACCGGTGACACCGACGTGCTCGCCCGTCGTGACCTCGGGATCCAGGCCGGCATACTTCTCGCGCAGCTCGGCAATGGTCGCCGTGCGGGGGAAACCGGCCGGGTACGGGTCGACGCCGGCCGCGCGGAGCCGTTCGAGCTTCGCCATCCGCACCCGCATCTGCTCGGGCAGGTCGTCGCGGTCACCTTGCGGCTGCTGATCGGTCACCTGCCGAAGGTTACCCGCCGCGCCACGGGCAAGCACGGCAGGTATCGGCCAGCAGGTGCGGCGGCTATTCAGGCGCGTTTCGCTCGTATACCAGGCGCAGCCCGATCAGGGTGAGCCACGGCTCGTAGACGTCGATGACGCTCACCTCGTCGACCACGAGCGGCGCGAGGCCACCGGTAGCGGCCACGGTCACCGAGTCCGGGTCGTCGGGTGCGAGTTCGCGAACCATCCGTTCCACGATCCCCTCGACCTGGCCCACGAATCCGTAGATGATGCCGGACTGCAGGCATTCCACGGTGTTTTTGCCGATGACCCGGTTCGGCCGCGCGGGCTCGACCTTGAGCAGTTGCGCGGCGCGCCGCGAGAGCGCGTCCACCGAGATCTCGATGCCGGGCGCGAAGGCGCCGCCGACGAACTCGCCCTTCGCGCTCACCGCGTCGAAGTTGGTCGACGTGCCGAAGTCCACGATGATCGCGGGGCCGCCGTACAGGTGCACCGCGGCGAGGGAGTTCATGATGCGGTCGCTGCCGACCTCCTTGGGGTTGTCCACCCGGACCGGGACTCCGGTCTTCACGCCGGGCTCGACGATGACCGCCGGGATGTCGCCGTAGTATCGCCGGCACATCTCACGCATCTCGTGCAGCATCGACGGGACCGTCGAGCAGAGCGCGATGCCGCTGATGTCGGTCTGCTTGAGGATCGGGCTCTGCCCGAGCAGGCCCTGCAGCACGACCGCGATCTCGTCCGCGGTGCGATCGGGATCGGTCGCGAGCCGCCAGTGTTCGATGACTTCCTCGTCCTCGAAGATCCCGAGGACCGTGTGCGTGTTCCCGACGTCGATGGTCAGCAGCATGATCGTCCTGACGGAGTGCGGTTGGCGGATTCGTGGCGAGGCAGGCCGCGGAGCCGGCGGACATGGCGGCCATGAACGGTACTTTCACTGCCCGGCGGCGCCCGGCGCAAGTGGTCGGCCCGGATGGATACTGCGGCGCCCAGCCGGCACCGCCGAACCCTCGGTGGCATCGGCGCCGCCGATGTCGAGCCCGAGATCAAGGGCCGGCGCCGAATGGGTCAGCGCGCCGACGGCGAGATAGTCCACCCCGGCCGCGGCCACCGCGCGCGCCCCAGCCAGGGTCAGGCCGCCGCTCGCTTCGAGGCGCGCACGTCCCGCCGCGAGCGTGACCGCCTCAGCCGTGTCCCGCACGCTGAAGTTATCGAGCAGGATCAGCGTCGCACCCGCCTCGACCGCCTCTTTCACCTGGGCGAGCGTGTCGCACTCGATCTCGATGGGCAGGTCCGTGGACGACACCGCCGCGCTGCTCACCGCGGCGAACGCCGCCGCGACACCGCCGGCGGAGGCGATGTGGTTGTCCTTCACGAGCACCGCGTCCGACAGCGACATCCGGTGGTTGACCCCACCGCCGCACCGGACCGCGTACTTCTGCAACCCGCGCAGGCCCGGCAGGGTCTTGCGGGTGTCCCGGACCGTCGCGCCGGTGCCGGCCACCTCGTCGACCCAGCGGCGGGTCAGGGTCGCGATCCCGGACAGGTGGCAGGCCAGGTTGAGCGCGGTCCGTTCGGCGACGAGCAGCGCCCGCGTGTTGCCCGTGACGGTGAGCAGCGTGTCACCGCGGCGCACGCGGTCACCGTCGCAGACGTGATAAATGATCCCGAACGGCTGCCGCGGATGCGGCAACCCTTGCTGCGGGGGGATCCCGGGGGGTCGGCCCCCCGGGCCGGCACCGATCCCGAACGGCTGCGCGGCGCCATCGTCAGCGGACGAGGCGCCGCCGCCAGGCGGGTCACGGCGCGCCGATGCCACCCGGAAGACGGTCTCCGCGACCGGCAGCCCCGCGGCGACGCCGTCGGCACGTGCGGCCAGGCGGGCCGTTGTTTCCGCACCGGCGGGAATCGTCGCATCCGTGGTGACGTCGGTCCGCCCGGCCAGGTCTTCGTCGAGCGCGGCCGAGACGATCCGCGTGACCTCCTGCGGATCAAGCCCGGCGCCACGCAACCGCTCGATGAGTTCCGCGGTGAGCACTTCACGCATGGCCGCGCTCATTCCGGCTCCTTCGCTGCGAGACGTGCGGCGTTGCCTGAGCCACTGACGGCGCCACTGATCGCGGCGCCACCGGCCGCGGCTCCGCTGACGAACCGGCTCACCAGGCCGCCGCTCCCGAGCCTGGTGACCAGATGCCCCAGCCACGCGTCACTGCGGTGCGGAAAATCCTGTCGCCAGTGACTGCCACGGGTCTCTTCGCGCCGCGTCGCCGCGCCGACGAGCGCCGAGGCAACCAGGTGCAGGTTGGCCGCCTCCCACGCCTCCGTGCACGGCGGGCCTGGCGCCTGCTCGCGCAGCCGTTCGAGATCCTCGGCCGCGGACCGCAGACCGTTACCGTCGCGCAGGACGCCAGCGCGGGCTGACATGACCTGCTGAAGCTCGCCGCGGATATCCGGGCTGACCAGGCCCTGCGGCCGGCCGTCCGGTACCGGGTCCTGCCATGGCGGCAGGCTGGCGGCGATGTCCAGGCCGATCCGCGCGGCGAAGACGAGACCTTCGAGCAGTGAGTTGGACGCCAGCCGGTTCGCGCCGTGCACCCCGGTGCACGCGGCCTCGCCGCACGCGTAAAGGCCGGGGACGCTGGTCCGGCCCCACCCGTCGGTCCGCACGCCGCCGCTCGCGTAGTGCGCGGCGGGCCCGACGGGGACCAGGTCCGCGACCGGGTCGATCCCGTGACGCCTGCAGCTCGCGAGGATGGTCGGGAAACGCCGCTCCCAGGTCCGGCGGCCGAGGCCGCGGCCGTCCAGGTAGACGTGATCGGTGCCGGTCGCGGCCATCCGCGTCACGATCGCCTTGGCGACCACGTCGCGTGGCGCCAGATCGGCGAGCGGGTGCAGGCCGGCCATGAAGCGCGTGCCCGCCTCGTCCACCAGGAACGCGCCCTCGCCGCGCACCGCCTCGGAGACAAGCTGCTGGCGCCCGAGCGACCCGGCGCCGAGCCATAGCACGGTCGGATGGAACTGGACGAACTCCAGATCCGTGACGTCTGCCCCCGCGCGCAGGGCGAGAGCAACCCCGTCACCCGTGGATACCTCGGGATTGGTGGTGGCCGTGTAGACTTGGCCGAGCCCTCCGGTCGCAAGTACGACGGCGCGGGCCGCCGCCGCGCCGACCCCGTCCCGCTGGCCCTCGCCCATCACGTGCAGCGTGATCCCCGCGGCGCGGCCGTCCGCGCCGCGGAGCAGGTCGAGCACGAGCGCGTGCTCGATGATCTCGATGCCGGGATCGGCGTCGGCGGCGGCCTTCAGCGCGGTGACGAGCGCACGCGATATCTCCGCACCGGTCGCGTCACCGCCCGCGTGCGCGATACGCGGCCGCAGGTGCCCACCCTCACGGGTCAGGGCGACCGCGCCTGCCTCGTCTGTGTCGAAGCGCGCGCCGAGCGCCATCAGGTGCCGCACCGCCGCCGGGCCCTCCGTGACGAGCAGGCGGGTCGCCTCCTCGTCGCACAGCCCGCCACCCGCGTCGAGGGTGTCGCGCAGGTGCTGCTGCGGCGAGTCACCCGGCCCGAGCGCGGCGGCGATCCCGCCCTGCGCCCAGCGGGTGGATCCGGCGTCCACCAGCGCCTTGGTGACGAGCAGCACGCGGCCCGCCGGGCGCGCGGCGAGCGCGGCCGTGAGGCCGGCCACACCGGACCCGGCGACCACGACGTCCGCCCGGACCATCCAGCCGGGCGCCGGAGCTTCCAGCCGGGACGCGATCGGCGTCATGGCCGTGCCTGCGGCGGCGGGAGGGTCACGGTGACGTTGTCGATCAGGCGGGTGGATCCGACCCTGGCTGCGACCGCGAGCACGGCGGGCCCGTGGCCCGCGGCCTCGAGGAAGGTCCGCGGGTCGGCCAGCGCGACGTAGTCGAGCCGCAGCGGCGGTTCCGCGCACGCCGCCTCGTCGAGCACCGCCCTGGCCGCGGCCAGGGCCTTGGCCGCGCCCGACGCGGCCTCGTCCCGGCCCGCCCGCAGCGCGCGCCACAGAAAGCGGGCCGTCTCCCGCTCGTCCGCTGACAGGTAATGGTTGCGGCTGGACGTGGCGAGGCCGTCGCTGTCGCGGACGGTCGGCACCGCCGCGATGTCGATGCCGAGATCGAGGTCGGCTACCATCCGGCGGACCAGGGCAAGCTGCTGCGCGTCCTTCTCGCCGAACACGGCGATGTCCGGCCGGGTCAGCCCGAACAGCTTGACCACGACGGTGAGGACGCCGCGGCAGAAACCCGGCCTGAACTCACCCTCGAGGCGCTCACCCGCGGCGCCCGGATCGATCGTCACCATCGGCGCGGCGGGGTACATCTCGCCCGGGCCGGGTGCGAAGACCACCGCAACACCCTCGTCACCGCAGACGGCGACGTCCTCGTCGAGCGTGCGGGGATAGCGGTCCAGATCCTCGCCCGGGCCGAACTGGAGCGGGTTGACGAACACGCTGACCAGCACGGAGCCGCCGGCTCCGGCGAGCTCCCTCGCGCGGCCAAGCAGCGCCCGGTGACCGGTGTGCAGCGCGCCCATGGTCGGCACGAGCACCACGGGGCTGGCGAGCCCGCCGCGCGCGGCGGCGAGGGCCGCGCGGCTGCCGGCGAGGACCGGCGTCATTCCGGCGGTCCGCTCAGCACGTCGAGCAGGCGCTCCGCGTCTTGCGGCGTCAGCAGCCCGGCGGCGATCGCGCGGTCGGCGGTGAGCCTGGCCATCGCCACGTACGCGCCGACCGCGGCCGGCGGCGACACCTTCCTGAGCGCCTCGATGTGGCTGGCCACGGTGCCCGCGTCACCACGCGCGACCGGACCGGTCAGGCCGGCGATGCCGAGCCGGAGCGCGTTGTCGAGCGCCGCGGAAAGGAGCGGGCCGAGCACGCGCGCGGGATCGCGTACGCCCGCGCCGCGCAGCAGTTCGGCCGACTCGGTGACCAGCGTGGTCAGGTGGTTCGCGGCGCCGGCCAGGGCGGCGTGGTAGAGGTCCCTGGCATCCTCGGCGATGACCACGGGTTCACCACCCATCTCGATCACCAGAGCCTCGGCCACCAGCAGCAGCGCGTCCGGGGCCGTCACACCGAAGCACACGCCGGTCAGGCGTTCGACGTCTTCGGGCCGGCCGGTGAAGGTCATCACGGGATGCAGGGCAAGCGGCAGCGCGCCGCGCCTGGTGGCCGGATCGAGCACGGCGGCGCCGTACCTGCCGCTCGCGTGTGCGACCAGGCGGCCGTCCATCGGCACGCCGGTGCCCGCGAGCCCCGACACCAGCGCGGGCAGCGCGTCGTCTGGCACCGTGAGCAGGATCAGGTCGGCCGCCGCGACGACGCCGGCGGGTTCGGTGAGCGCGGCCCCGGGCAGGAGGCGGCTGGCCCGGTCCCTGGACGCGCTCGACACGGCGGACACCGCGACGACGCGGTGGCCGGCCCGCGCGAGGGCGGCGCCAAGGACGGCGCCGACGCGGCCGGCGCCGACGACGCCGACCTTGAGCCGCGCGGGCCTGTCGCCGGCCGCGGCCGGCTGGCCGGTGGGGTGCTGGCCCGCCGGGTGCTGGCCGGTGGGCTGCTGGCCAGCCGCTTGCTCGCCAGCCCGCGCCCGCGGGTCGCGACCTGCCTGGGTGGGCGGCCGGATCACGCCGCCTGCGGGACGCGGCACTACAGGATTCATCTCGTTCCAGTCCTCGCCGGGTACCGGACGGCGTCGTAGCTGTGGTCGGGCTAGGGCGTGTCCCGTAGATCTCGGTGGATGCGCCCCAACGCGGCCAGCATAAGCGACGGATGGCAAGCTGCCGCAGCGCCGTGCCGCGCACCAGCAGGACGCGCCTTGCCGTAGTGGTATTCAACGACTTCCCACCCGAAACGGTGGCCATACCCGGACAGACCGCGCGGGAAAGTGACGTTTTCGGGGGGAAGTGGCTCGTCAGTCGTGGCGGCGGCCGGGGCGCACTGGCTAGTTGTGGCGGCGGGCGGCCGGGCTGGTGTCGTCCTGCTCGTCTGGCTGTCTCGGCACGCGGCAGCAGTACTCCAGGTACAGGGCCGCCGCGGCGAGCGCCGCGGCGGCCACGAACGTGC
>DATFVJ010000212.1:0-4447 GCA_035260365.1 Streptosporangiaceae bacterium | reverse complement strand
GGACCTTCCGCCACACGGCGAACACACCGAGACCGACGAGCGCAAGGACGAGCAGCTTCTTCACGTGGATCCCTCCACTTCGGGCAATTGCTGAGCGCGCCCCGCACGAGCCGCAACGGCTCTTTGGGCTGCCTGCAGCCTAGCAAGCCCGGCGCCGTCGCCCGGCCCGCCCTAACGGGACCGTCAGCGCGAGCGGGTCACCCGCGCCTCGCTCCACACCGGCTCATCCGCCTCGTAGACGGACGCGTCGGCGCCGAAGACGAGGAACCGGTCGAACGAGCGAGCGAACCACCGGTCGTGGGTGACCGCAACGACCGTGCCCTGGTAGGACTCCAGCCCTTGTTGCAGCGCTTCCGCGCTCGCCAGATCCAGGTTGTCGGTCGGCTCGTCGAGCAGCAGCAGCGTCGAGCCGGCGAGTTCGAGCAGCAGGACCTGCAGCCTCGCCTGCTGGCCACCTGACAATGTCCCGAACGGCTGCCGCGCGCAGTCAGTCAGCTCGTAACGTGCGAGGGCCGACATGGCTTCGTTCATCTGTAGCGCGTGCTCCGTGGCCAGGATTTCCACCGGGCTGCGCCCGGCAAGATCGGGCCTGGCGTGCGTCTGCGTGAACCGGCCCGCAACCACGCGCGCGCCAAGCCGGGCGGTCCCGCTGTGCGGCACGTCGTCGCCGGCCAGCAGCCGCAGGAACTGAGTCTTGCCCGAGCCGTTGGAGCCGAGCACCGCGACGCGCTCGCCGTACCAGATTTCGTAGTCGAACGGCATCATCAGGCCGGTCAGTTCGAGCTGCGCGCAGACGATGGCGCGCTTTCCTGTCCGCCCGCCGCGCAGCCGCATCCGGACGTTCTGCTCACGCGGAGCGACTTCGGGCGGACCCGCCTCCTCGAACTTGCGCAGCCGGGTCTCCGCGGCGTGCAACCGTGACGCCATGTCGGAGTTGTACGACGCCTTCTGCCGCAGGGCCGCGACCATGGCCTTGAGCCTGGCGTGCTCCTCGTCCCACCGGCGCCGCAGCTCCTCGAGCCGGCCGATCCGGTCGCGGCGGGCCTGCGCATAGCTGGCGAATCCACCGCCGTGCACCCAGGTGCCGCCCGACTCGACCGTGATGATCCGCTCCGCGGCGTTGGCGAGCAGTTCGCGGTCGTGGCTCACCAGCAGGACCGTCTTGGGCGTCGCCGCGAGCTGCTCCTCCAGCCAGCGTTTGCCCGGCACGTCCAGGTAGTTGTCCGGCTCGTCGAGCAGCAGCACCTCGTCGGGCCCGCGCAGCAGCGCCTCGAGCACCAGGCGTTTCTGCTCGCCGCCCGACAGGGTCGACAGCGCGCGCCAGCGGCACCTTTCGTACGGCACACCGAGCGCGGCGGTGCAGCACGCGTCCCAGAGCACCTCGGCCCGGTAGCCGCCCGCGTCTCCCCAGTCGGTAAGCGCCGCCGCGTAGGCCATCGCGACCGGCTCGTCGCTCGACTCCATCATGGCCAGCTCGGCCGAGTCCAGCTGGCTGCCTGCCGCCTGGACCCGCGGGGGCGCGGTCGAGATGAGCAGGTCTCGCACGGTCGCTTCGTCCTGAGTGCCACTCCCGATGCCCTGCTCATCCGGGGGGACGACCCCCCGGAACCCCCCGATAAATTGCCGCATCACGCCCAGGCCGCCGCTGCGGCCGACCGTGCCCGTCTGGACCGGCAGGTCACCGCAGATGAGCCGCAGCAGCGTCGTCTTGCCCGCTCCGTTGGGCCCGACCAGCGCCGCGGTGACACCCTCACCGACCCGGAACGAGGCGTCGGCGAGCAGCACCCGCCCATCCGGCAGGGCGTGGCTGACGTGCGCGACTTCGACGTGGCCCACTGCGGCAACCCTCCCTCTGGGCGTGACGCGATCGCTCGTCTTGCCCGCGGTGGCCTGGCCAGTGTGAGCGATCTGCCCCCAGGCCAGTGTGCCCCGGCGGCCACCGTTTGGCATCTGAGATTCCGGCCGCGAAGCGAGTGCGGCTGCCGGAGCAGGTACCGGAGCGCCCTCGCCCTCGTGTAGCGGCCGTGCGGAACGGGAAACTGCGGGCCGGAATGGGGGGACCGGAACGGGTGGGCGTGGGGTCAGTCTCTGACCAGGACAACCTTCCCGGTGGCCTCGTGGCGGCGCATCGCCGTCACCGCCTCTGGTGTGGCGCTCCAGTTACGTGGCGCGCCGATCTGCGGCACCAGCTTGCCCTCGGCGATGAGCAGCGCCAGCGCCGCGAGGTCCCGGCCGAACGTTTCCTCGCCGGAGCTGTAGATGAAGAAGCCCTCGAGGCGGGCACCCGGCGCGCCCTCGGCGAAGTCGTAGAACGCGATGTCACTGCGCCGGCCGCTGGCGACGCCGTAGGCGGTCGCGACGCCACCGGGCGCAAGGCGCCGCACCGCCGCGGTCAGGATCGGCCCGCCGACACCGTCGAGGACGAGCTGGAACGGGCCTGCATCGGCGCCGATCTCGGTGCGCACCTCGACGGCGCCGAGCGCGCTTACCGCGGCGATCCGGGCTGGTCCGCTGACCTGCGCGGTCACCAGCGCACCCGCGATGCGCGCGAGCTGGACGGCGAACGTGCCCACGCCACCGCTCGCGCCAGTGATCAGCACCCGGCTGCTGAGCAGCGAGCCGCCTGTCCGCAGCCCGCGCAGGGCCGTGAGCCCGGCCACCGGCAGTGCGGCGGCCTCCGTGAAAGAGACGGAGTGCGGCAGGGCGGCCACGCGATGTGACGGTATGGCCACCCGCTCGCTCCATCCGCCCTGATCGGCGAGACCAACCACCCGGGTACCGATGGCAGGCCCCGTCCCGTCGGCCGCGGCCACCACGATCACGCCGGCCACGTCCTGGCCCGGCGTCCAGCCGTCCGGGCGCCGTTCGATCAGGGCAAGCTCCCCGCGGTTGATCGAGTACGCCGCCACCTCCACGACCACATCGTGTTCGCGGGGCGGCGGCTCGGGCAGTTCGCGCCTCACGATCCCAGCGGGCGCGGCCGGGTCGGTCACATAACCGAGCAATGTCAGCACCTCACATATCAGCGGCGATATCTTCTGCATCCCGTCAGGTGACCGGCGCTGGGCGGCCCGGATTCCAAACCGGCTGGCCGAGGTACCCACAGGCGACCATGGCGACGAACTGGTAGACGGCGTCTTCGTCCGCCGACAGCGGGCCGGGGCGAGCGTGCTCGGACGCCAGCCCGCGCTGCACCGACTCGCAGGCACGCCAATCCTGCTGGTTGGTTATGTCCCAGAAGTCGATCGCATAGCCAGGGTCGAAGCCGGGCCGGGCGGCCGACTCGGGCGCGAACGCCCACGTGCACTCGATCAGGGTGCGGTCGACCGCGAGCGGCACCAGCCGGTGCGTCATCACATAGTCGGGATGCAGGCTCAGCAGGACGTTGGGGAAAATGTTGACGTAAATGACCGTGCGGAGGCCGGCCTCGCCGAGGCCGCGCAGCGGTTCGCCGCCGCTCGTGCCGTCAAGCGACATCGTCCGCATGCCGTCGCGCAGGTCCATCCGGCCGCCGACCCACGTACCGGGCGCCGCGTAGTTTTCGCCGCTCCTTGGCGGGCTCACCCGGCAAAGCTCCGGATGGATCATCGGGCAGTGGTAACACTCGTGGTAGTTCTCGGTCAGGATCTTCCAATTCGCCGCGACCTCGTAGTCATGCCACCCCGCAGTGACCAGGCGTTCAGGTTCGTAGGGGCTGACCAGGCCCGCGAGTGTCCCGAGCGCTTCCTCGACCGGCGCCGCGCGGCGCGAGCCGTCGGCGAAGACCAGCCCATGCCATTCCCGCGCCGGCAGTTCGACCAGCCCCCACGCGGAGGCGTCGAAGCCGGGCTTGTTCATGAATCCCGCGGCGGCTCGAAGCCCGCCGGACAGTGAGTAGGTCCAGGAGTCGTACGGACAGATGATCACACCCTGGTTCGCTGCCGAGCCACACGGGAGCAGTTCGTGGCCCCGGTGGCGGCAGGTGTTCGCGAAGGCACGCGCTGCGCCGTCCGCTCCGCGAACCAGCAGGACGCTCCCCGCGCCGGCCCGCTGAGCGCGCTGATCACCCGGATCCGCGATATCACCGCTGTGGCCGACGCACATCCAGCCGCCGGTGAAGAAGTGCCGCTGCTCCCACGCGAACACATCTGGGTCGACGTACGCGGCCCTCGGCAGCATCCGGCTGTCCCCGAACGGCGCAAGCGCCTCCGCCACCGCAGCAGAATCGAGCGGCGCCGGCGCATCACCGTACTGACTGACCATGCAGTCAAGCTAGGCAGCCGGGTGCCCGATGCTCAAGCCGATCGCAATCACAAATCGCCGGGCCCTCGGAGGGCTTGGGGGCATGGCCCGGGCCGATCGCAACCACCGATCGCGGGGGTCGGGCCCGGGCCGATCGCAACCACCGATCGCGGGGGTCGGGCCCGGGCCGATCGCAACCACCGATCGCGGGGGTCGGGCCCGGGCC
>DATFVJ010000211.1:0-7122 GCA_035260365.1 Streptosporangiaceae bacterium | reverse complement strand
CCGCCTATCCCGCCGCGGCGCGCCGCGGAATATGAGTCCGGCCAGCGTACGACCTTCGGCCGGAGCTGGGTCAGGCCGATCAGGCGTGACAGGCAGCGGGAGCCGTGATGGAGCTCAATCCGAGTCAGCAGAAGCTGGCGTTTGCCGTGATCGTCGTGATTCTCGCCGGCCTGGGCATCTACCTGGTCCTGCCGGACACCACCGCGGCGCCGCACGCCGCGACGCCGGCCGTGACCCCATCGGCCACCTTTACCCCAGGAGCCACCACGCCGCCGCCGCAAACCGCTACGACGCCCCAGGCGGCCGCGGGCGTGAACATCTACCAGTGGCTGCCGTTCTCGCAGAAAGACCTGGCCAGCGCGGCCTCCGTCGCGGAACAGGCGTCGGGGTACTACGACACCTTCAGCTATTCGGAGAGCGCTACCGCCTACGCCAACCGGCTGTCCAGCCTGGTGACCAGCCAGTACTTGCGGGTGCTCGAGAGTGATTACGGCACCTACGGGGTGGCGAGGCAGCGGACGAGCAGCAAGGAGATCTCCACCGCGAGTGCGATGATCAACTCGCTGCGGTCGTTCGGCCCGTCCAGTCTCACCTTCGTCGTGACGATCAGCCAGCACATACAGCAGCAGAGCGGAACCACGTCGCCGACCGGCCAGTACGCGGTGACAGTGGTCAACACCGCCGGCACATGGCGGGTGGATCAGATCCAGCCGGCCTCCGCGGGCAATCACTAGCTAGTTGGGCAGGCGATGACGCGCGCTCCTGGCCCGGGCCACCGCGGCGGCGGCTGGGCCGCCATCGGCCGGGCCGCCACCGGCCGGTACAGTGTGCGGGCCCGGCCTGGCCGGTTCGGCCCGCCGGGTGTGCCGGGCGGTTCGGGTGGCCGCGGGCCGCTGTTCGGCCTGCTGATCGGCGCTTGTGTGGTCGCGTTCGCGGTCGGCCTCACTGTCATCCCGATCGCGATGTCGGGCGATCTCGTCGGGCTGCCCGCGTTCGCCCCGCAGCAGTCCTGCACACAACCCGCCGGCCAGCTGGTCGCGAGCACCCAGGCGAAGGATTCGATCCCGGCCAACTACCTCACGGCCTACCAGAAGGCGGCCCGGCAGTACGGGATCCAGTGGCAGGTGCTCGCGGGCATCGGCGAGGTCGAGTCCGACCACGGGCGGGCGAACATGCCGGGCGTGGGCCATGGCCAGAACGGGTTCGGCGCCGCGGGCCCGATGCAGATCGGCATCGGCGGCGCGGCCGGTGACGAGTGGGGCGGACCCGCGGTACACGCGGCCAGCCAGGCGTTCGGCGGGGTGGCGACGGACGGCGACGGCGACGGCATCGCCAACGTCTACGACCCGGCCGACGCGATCCCAGCCGCCGCGAAGTACCTGCTCGCGCACGGTGCCCCCGGTGACCTGCCGACGGCGATCTTCGCCTACAACCACCTGGAGTCCTACGTGCAGGACGTGCTCTCCTGGGCGGGCAAGTACACCAAGGGCGGTTTCACGGTGGGCGCGGTCAACCTCGACAGCGGCGCGTCCTGCGTGGACTCCATCACCGCCGCGGTCCCCAACCAGGTGGTCGCGGCCGCGATCTCCTACGCCAAGCAGCAGCTCGGCAAGGCCTACGTGTTCGGCTCCCAGGGACCTGACACCTTCGACTGCTCGGGCCTGACCATGATGGCCTACCGCGCGGGCGGGACCTCGATCCCCCGCACGTCCGAGGCGCAGTGGTCGTTCGGCCCGCAGATCCAGGCGGGCAGCGAGCAGCCGGGCGACCTGGTGTTCTTCGTCGGCGATCCGATCGACCCGCCGCCCGGCCACGTCGGCATGGTGCTCGGCAACGGCATGATGATCGAGGCCGAGCAGGCCGGCGTGCCGGTCCACATCGTCAGCTACAAGGACAGGGGACCGATCTTCGGGTTCAGCCGCCCCTGGGCGCACGCGGGTATCGTCCTGCCCGGCTGACGCCCGCCCACTATCCCGAACGGCTGCCGCGGATGCGGCACCTATTGGTGCGGGGGATCCCGTGGGTGGAGCCGGGGCAGGCACTGCCCGAACGGCTGCCGCGCAGCGCGCCGTCGTGGGACTGCGGACCTGCGCCGCTGCCGCTCTTGGCTGTGGATAACCGTCAGCGCCGCGGATCGCGTGGGCTATCGCACCTGTAATCCGCGGCGCTGACGGATAAAGGGCGTCACAGGGGCGCGGAGTAGCCGGCGATCCAGTGCTGCAGCGAGCCGATCGCGTCCGCCCAGACGCCCGTCACCTGCAGCGTCCCGACCACCACGAGCATGGCGCCGCCCGCCTGCATGATGAGCCGTGCATGCCGCCTGGCGAAGCCGAACGCACGCAGCCCGCGCTGCACGGCGAACGCGGCGACGAGGAAGGGCACGCCGAGGCCCAGTGCGTAGACGAAGGCGAGAAACGCGCCCTTGGCCGCCGTCCCCGTCGTCACCGACATCGTCATCACCGCGGTCAGCGTCGGGCCGATGCACGGTGTCCAGCCGAGGCCGAACATCACGCCGAGCAGCGGCGCACCCGCGAGACCAGCCCGCGGCCGGAAATTCGGCCGCAGCGCGGCGCCCGCGACCCAGAACCGCTCGAAGGCACCCATGAACAGCAGGCCAAGCACGATGGTGAGCGCGCCGAGTACTTGGGCCAGCCCTCGCTGGTGCGCGCTGAGTGTGGCTCCGAGCCCGCCGAAAAGCGCACCATAGGTTGCGAACAGCGCCGCGAACCCGAGGACGAAGAGTGCGGCGCCGGCCAGCGTACGGCTCCGGCTCGCGGCCGGCGTGACCGGCGCGGTCGCGCTGTCGGCGCCGGCCGTGCCAGCAGCGGCAGCAGCGGCAGCGGGGCCTGCCGCGCCAGAGACGCCGGCCGTCACGAGCGTGCCGACGCGACCGCGCGCCGCGCGCTGCTGCAGGTCCGCGCCTGACATACCGGTGATATACGAGATGTATCCGGGGACGAGCGGCAGGCAGCACGGGGACAAGAAGGAGACGGCCCCCGCGGCGGCCGCGACCGGCACCGCGAGCACGAGTGGCCCGGAGAAGACCAGGTGCGCCACTCCGCTCATGTGCCGCCGCTCATCTGCCGCCGCTCATCTGCCGCCGCTCATCGTCGCTGCTCATTGGTCGCGGATAACCCTCCGTCAGTTCCAGCCGATCCAACATATCCCCGTTCGCGCGGGTCGTGCCCGGCAGGTATCCGGTGCCGCCCGCGCCGGTCCGCTCCGCCGATCGCATCACCCGGCCACGGCCGGTTACCCGGAGCGCCCGCCGGTCAGTAATTGGGCCTTTTAGCGACGGAGCGTGGCGCTTACGCCCACTTCCCGCCCGAAACTGTCGTTTTCTCGTCCGGTTTGTCCGGTTAGAGCAGCAGTTTCGGGTGGGAAGTCCTTGGGTGCCCGGCAGCGGGAGCGACCACGCCGGGGCAATCATGCGGGGCAATCACGTAGGGCGATCACGCGGGGGCAATCAGACAGGGCAATCACGCGGCGCAATCACGCGGCGCGACCACGTGGGGCAATCACGCAAACAGTCATGTATCGCGGCGGCGACAGTCTGAATTGGCTCATTGACCTTCCGTTACATGAGGTTCATTATGCAATTACTTTTGGGTAACCTGCGAAAAGGGAGCTGCCGCATGCGTCTTGTCGCCTGGCCCGGAAAACTCCTGGCCCCCCGCTCCGGCAACGCTCGCGTGATCCGCCGTCGCGCCTGCCTCGTTTCGGGGATCGCCGCCACCGCACTGCTCGCCGCGGCGTTCATCCCGTCATCGGTGTCGGCCGGTACGGGCCGCTACGTCTCGCTAGGCGACTCCTACACGTCCGGCCCGCTCATCCCGAACCACGTCGGTTCCCCGTTCGCCTGCCTGCGCTCCAACCACAACTATCCGTCGCTGGTGGCGGCGGCCATCGGCCCGTCCTCGTTCCGGGATGTCAGCTGCCAGGGCGCGGACACCACCAGCATGGCCGGGCCCGAGCCGGTGCCCCTCGGCACCAACCCGCCGGAGTTCAACGCGCTTACCGTGGGAACGTCCCTCGTGACCGTGCAGATCGGCGGCAACGACATCAACTTCATCAACATCGTGATCGACTGCACGGCGCTCAGCTTCATCAACCCGTTCGGCTCGCCGTGCAAGGCTCACTACACCTCGGGCGGGACTGACCAGCTCGCGAAGGCGGTGGCCCAGACCGCGCCGAAGGTCGCCGCGGTGCTCGCGGGGATCCACAAGCGCGCACCGAGCGCACGCGTGCTGCTGGTCGGATACCCGGCCATCCTGCCGGTCAGCGGTCAGGGGTGCTGGCCGTTCGTGCCCATCGCCCATGGCGACGTGTATTACCTGCGCGGGATCGAACTGAAGCTCAACCAGATGCTCGCGACGGAGGCGGCCGGCAACGGCGCGACCTACGTGAACACCTACACCGCGAGTACCGGCCACGACGTCTGCCAGTCCCCGGGCACGAAGTGGGTGGAGGGTCTCGTGCCCACCTCGCCCGCCGCACCGTTCCACCCGAACGCCCTGGGTGAGAAGGGCATGGCCAAGCAGGTGATCGCCGCCGTCGGGTAAACCGTAAGGCCAGTGATCACAGCGGTGGCGCCGCCGCGCCGGCCTGCTGCCCGGCCAGCCCGGCCAGCCCGGCCAGGTACTCCCGGTGCACACCGGCCAGGAACCCCGCGGCGGACTCCGCCGCGCGCGCACTGCGGTGCGAAGGGAAGACGTCGAAGGCGTGCTGCGCCCCGGCGAGTTCGGCGTACAGGGCGGGCTGCCTGGACACGCTGCGGAGCGCGGACACGAACGACCGCGTCTCGGCCACCGGCGCCAGGGTGTCGATGTCCCCGTGCACCACCAGGAACGGTGGCGCATCCGGCCGCAGCCGGTCGAGCGGCGACGCCCGGGCGAAGTCGGCCGGGTGGTCGGCGAGTGTGCGCTGCATGACATCGCGCTGCAGCATCCGCATCTCGTGCGGCTGCCAGGTGCCGAGCCGGTTGGTGAAGTCGTAGACGCCGTACCAGACGGCGGCCGCGCGCAGGCGCGTGTCGACGTCGGTGAACCCTGGCTGGTACTCGGGATCGTTCGGCGTGAGCGCCGCGAGCGTGGCCAGATGCCCGCCGGCCGAGCCGCCGGTCACGCACAGGAAATCCGGATCCGCGCCGAACTCCGCGGCGTGCTCGCGGTACCAGGCGATGGCGCGCTTCACGTCCTGCAGGTGCGCAGGGAAGGCCACCTTCGGGCTCAGCCGGTAGTTGGCGGCCAGGCCGACCCAGCCACTCGCCGCCAGGTGCCCGAGCAGCGGTATCCCCTCCGCGCGCTTGTCACCGAAGCTCCAGTCCCCGCCGTGGATCTGGAGGATCCCTGGCCTGAGTGGGCCGGCCGCACCGCCGTTAGGGAGGTAGACGTCGAGCCGTAGCTGCTGGCCGTCCACCTCGGCGAACACGATGTTCCGCAACCGCCGGACGCCGCGCCGGTGGGTCAGCAGGAAAGGGAAGATCACTTGACTGTGCGGGAACCTGACCGTGCCGCCCGGCGGCGCGCCCGCCGCGCGCAGCGTCGCCGAGGTCCGCGCCGAAACCACGATGAGCCCGGCCAGCACGGCCCAGCTCACCACGATCAGGGCGGCCCCGGCCCAGCCGGCCAGGCCGCGCAGGCCCCCGGCCCCGGCCAGGCCGGCGAATGCGGTTGCCTCGAGCACGAGCCACCAGGCGGCCAGTTCGATGACGACCCAGGAGAAGAAGAAGCTTGGCTCGCGCACGAAGCGCAACCGCGTCGGCCAGCGGGCGTTCGCCTTCGCGGCGAGGGCCACGGCGCCGACGAGGAGCAGGGCGACCGGCATGCTGTATATCTAGCTGAATCGCCGTTCACTTACAAACCCGCTGGATCGCGGTTCACCACCGACCCGGCCCGCGTGGTCAGGAGTACCCATGGACTTTGAGCTCTCGGCCGAGCAGCGTCTCTTCCGTGACACGGTGCGGGCGTTCGCCGACGACGAGATCAGGCCGGTCGCACAGGCCATGGAGGCGTCCGAGGAGTACCCGGAGCAGATCGTCGCGAAGATGCGGCAGATGGGGCTGTTCGGGCTGACGGTCCCCGAGGAGTTCGGCGGGACGGCAGCCGATCTGGTGTCGTACGCGCTCGCCTTCGAGGAGATCTCCCGCGCCTGGATGGGCGTGGCGGGCATCCTCGGCAGCCACTCGCTGTCCTGCGCGATGATCGCGAGATACGGCACACCGCGGCAGCAGCGGGAATACCTGCCCGGGCTGGCCAGCGGCGCACGCAGGACGGGCATCGCGCTCACCGAGCCGGCCGTGGGCACGGACCTGCAGGGCATCGAGACGGTGGCGCGCAGGTCGGGCGGCGATTACGTGATCACAGGCCGGAAGATGTGGATCACCAATGCCAGGCACGCGGATCCGCTGCCGGTGCTCGCGAAGACCGATCCCGCCGCGTCGCCCGCGCACCGGGGGATGTCCGTGCTGCTCGTGCCGGCCGCCGCGGCCGGGTTCCAGGTCGTGCGCGACCTGCCCAAGCTGGGCTATCACGGCCCCGAGACGTGCGAGGTCGTGCTCGACGACGTCCGCGTGCCCGCCTCGGCGCTGCTCGGCGGCGAGGAGGGATGTGGCCTGCAGCAGGTGCTCTCCGCGCTGGAGATCGGCCGGATCAACATCGCGGCGCGCGCGGTGGGGGTGGCGCAGGCCGCGTACGACCAAGCGCTGCGGTACGCGGGCCAGCGGGAGGCGTTCGGGCGCCCGATCGCTGACTTCCAGGCGATCCAGCTGAAGATCGCCGACATGGCGACGAAGATCCAGGCCGCCCGGCTGCTCACGTACTGGGCGGCGGACCGGATGGGCGGCCAGGGACACGCGGGCGGCCGCGCCGACCTCGAGTCGGGCATGGCCAAGGTCTTCGCGTCCGAGGTGGCCGTCGAGTGCGCGCTCATCGCGATGCAGGTGCACGGCGCCTACGGATATTCGAGTGAGTTCGTCGTGGAGCGGCTGTACCGTGACGCGCCGCTGATGGCCATCGGGGAAGGCACGAACGACATCCTGCGCACCGTGATCGCCCGTGCTCTCGCCAGCGGCCGCGGCAAGATCGGCTAACCCGGGGAGTCCGGGGAGTCCGGGGAGTCCGG
>DATFVJ010000210.1:0-3620 GCA_035260365.1 Streptosporangiaceae bacterium | reverse complement strand
CCGCCAGTCCCGATGTTCGTCTCGGGTTCGTGGACCGACGTGCCGTTGCTGCGCCGCGCCTCGATGCTCCCCGGCCAGGTGGCCGAGGGCCCGGCGATCATCGCCGAGGACTTCGCCACGACCGTGGTCGAGCCCGGCTGGCAGGCGGCGGTGACCAGCGAGGGCGACCTGCTGCTGCGGCGCGGCGCGCCCCGCGCCGGCGCGGGGCGCGGCGACAGTTCCTCAGATCCGGTCCGGCTCGAGATCTTCAACAACCTGTTCATGTCCATCGCGGAGCAGATGGGGGTGCGGCTGCAGGCCACCGCGCACTCGGTCAACATCAAGGAGCGCCTCGACTTCTCCTGCGCGATCTTCGACGCGGCGGGCAATCTCGTCGCCAACGCGCCGCACATCCCCGTGCACCTCGGCTCGATGGGCGAAAGCATCAAGATGGTCATGAGTGCGAATGCGGGCCGGATCGCGCGCGGCGACGTCTACGTGCTTAACGATCCCTACCACGGCGGCACCCACCTGCCCGACATCACCGTGGTCACGCCCGTCTTCGGCGAGCAGCCAGGCGAGATTCTCTTCTATGTGGCCGCGCGCGGCCACCACGCCGAGGTCGGCGGCATGACCCCGGGCTCGATGCCGGCGTTCAGCACCCGCATCGAGGAGGAGGGCGTGCTCATCGACAACTGGCTCCTCGTGTCGGGCGGCGTGCTGCGGGAGGCCGAGACCATCGGCCTGCTCCGCTCGGCGCCCTACCCGTCACGTAATCCGGCCACGAACATCGCGGACCTGCGCGCCCAGATCGCCGCCAACGAGAAGGGCGCGGCCGAGCTGCGCCGGATGGTCGAGCACTACGGCCTCGGCGTGGTGCACGCCTACATGGGTTACGTGCAGGACAACGCGGAGGAGGCGGTGCGCCGCGTCGTCGCGGGCCTGCGGGACGGCGACTGCAGGTACGAACTCGACAACGGCGCTGTGATCAAGGTGGCCGTGCGCACCGACCCCCACACGCGGACCGCGGATATCGACTTCACCGGAACGTCGCCGCAGCTGGCCGGCAACTTCAACGCCCCCTCGTCCGTCGCCATGGCCGCGGTGCTCTACGTGCTGCGGACCCTGGTGGCCGACGACATCCCGCTGAACTCCGGCTGCCTGAAGCCGGTCCGCGTGACGATCCCGCCCGCGAGCATGCTGTCACCCGGCTACCCGGCGGCCGTTGCCGCGGGCAACGTCGAGACGTCGCAGGCCGTCACCGGTGCGCTCTACGCCGCGCTCGGCGTCATGGCGGAGAGCTCGGGCACCATGAACAACGTCACCTTCGGTAACGACCGCCACCAGTACTACGAGACCGTGGCGGGCGGCTGCGGTGCCGGGAACGGTTTCGCGGGCACCGATGTGGTCCAGACGCACATGACCAACTCCAGGCTCACCGACCCCGAGGTGCTCGAGTGGCGCTACCCGGTCCGCGTCGAAGGTTTCCAGATCCACCGCGGCAGCGGCGGCGCGGGCCGCTGGCCGGGAGGCAACGGCGGCCTGCGGCGCCTTCGCTTCCTCGAGCCGATGACGGTGACCACGCTCAGCAGCCACCGGCGCATCCGGCCGTACGGCATGGCCGGTGGGCAGCCCGGCGCGCCCGGCCGGCACTGGGTGGAGCGCGCCGACGGCTCGGTGACCCCGATGCGGGCGTGCGACAGCGTGTCCGTCGCCGCGGGCGACGTGTTCGTCATCGAAACGCCCGGCGGCGGCGGGTACGGGCCGCCAAGGTGACGTGATCCCGGCCACTTCTGTGGATCTAGGATGATGGTCATGTCGCAACCATCGGTCACGAGTCTCCCTGTCACCACTGCGTTCGAGCTGCCTGGCATGACCATCGAGCGCGACCTGGGTGTCGCGTTCGGCCTGGTGGTGCGCAGCATGGGGTTTGCCAAGTCGATCGGCGCCTCCTTCCGGACGCTCATGCAGGGTGAGGTGACGCAGTACACGGAGCTACTCGAGGACAGCCGCCGGCACGCGATCGACCGGATGATCGAGAACGCGCGGCTGCTCGGCGCCAACGGCGTCGTCGCGATGCGCTTCGACTCCTCCGAGATCGGCCAGCAACTCACCGAGATCGTCGCCTACGGCACTGCCGTCGTCGTCAGTCCCACGGCCTAACGGTGCCCCTGGCGCAGCCCGGTGGGCCACGTACCCCGGTCGGCGACGCCGATCGGGAGCGGCTCGTCGCGCTGCTGCGCGAGCACTACGGGCACGGCCTGCTGAGCCTGGACGAGCTCGACCGGCGCGCCGGGATCGTTCTTTCCGCGCAGTTCGCCGACGAGGCAGCGCCCGCGGTGGATGACCTTCCGCCCCTGCCCGCCGCGGCCGGAGGCCGCGGCGGGCAGGGGCGGGCCGCACGAACACGCGGCCGCAGGCACGCGCAGGCAGCCACCCCAGCCCCGGGCTGGCTGCCCACGTCCGAGCGGTTCCGCGACCCCACCACGGGCAAGATCATGCTTGTCTGGGTCGACCCGGCGGACCAGACGCGCCACTACGTGCCAGAAGACGCGGGCTGAGCGCCGGACGGGCTCCACTGGATCAGCCCACTGGATCAGCCCACTGGGACCCGCGCCGCCGGGTGCCTGGCCGCCTGGCGGCCGCCGTCACCGCGCCTGCCGTTGCGCCGCCTGGCGAGTTCGCCCGGCGCTGGCGCCGCGCCGCCCCACAGGCCGGCGTGGACCGTGACCGACAGCCCGCGGCGGTCGTAGCTGGCGTCCGGCCAGCGGCGCCGGATCAGCGCGAGCACGCGCTGGTTCTCCGCGAGCACGTCCATCACCGCGACGCTCGCGCCCCGGGCGACGGCGCGGCCGGTGAGCATCCGCAGCAGCGCGGTGCCGATCCCCATGTCCTGCCGCCCGTCGGCGACGACCACGCCGACATCCGCCGACCTGATCCCGTCCGGCCGCGCCCTGTGCACGGCCATGGCGTGCCCGACGACCGCGGTTCCCTCCGCGGCCACGATGACGTCGACGTCCCCGCCCTCACCGCACAGCGCCCGGAGCGCGGCGGCTGTCGACGGCGCCGCGCCGGTGAAGAACCTCAGATACCTGGTCGCGGGCGAGAGGCCGGCGAAGAAGTCCCCGATCGCGGCGCGGTCCCCGTCGCGTGCGGGCCTGATCTCGGTGCACATCTGGGTTCGTTTCACGGACTCAGCATCCGCCGGCTTGCTGAGTCTGTCAACTGGACTTAGCATTCGGGCATGGCACGTTCCTGGGCGCTCGACTACGACACGGCCAACTGCACGATCGGCGCCACCGTGCAGATCATCGGCGAGAAGTGGACCTTCCTGGTCCTGCGCGAGGCGTTCAACGGCGTCCGCCGCTTCGACGACATGCAGCGCCGCACGCGCGCGCCGCGGCAGATCCTCAGCGACCGGCTCGCCCGCCTGGTCGGCGAGGGGCTGCTGCGGAAGACGCCCTACCAGGAGCGCGGGCAGCGCAGCCGGGCGGAGTACCGCCTGACGGAAAAGGGCATCGACCTGTTCCCCGTGATGGTTGCGCTGCTCGCGTGGGGTGACAAGCACGCCGCCACCGCTGGCGGCCCCGCGGTCACGCTCACGCACCGCGACTGCGGCGCACCCGCGCACCTGGAACTCA
>DATFVJ010000209.1:0-6216 GCA_035260365.1 Streptosporangiaceae bacterium | reverse complement strand
CCCCGGCCGACATCGGCGCGAGCGGGGTGATCCTGTTCTACCCGCTGCGCCGCAGCGTCCTCACGGCGCCGCTGCTCCGGGTTCCGGGCGAGAACCTGGTGTTCCTTTTCGCACTGCTGAAGACCGCGGCCCCGGACACCGGCGCGATCAGCGCCGATGCGATGATCTCCGCGAACCGCGCGCTGTATGAGCAGGTGCGTGATCTCGGCGGATACCAGTATCCGGTCGGATCCATCCCCACGACTCCGGCCGACTGGCGCGCTCACTTCGGCGAGGCGTGGCCGCTGCTCGCGGCGGCCAGGCGCCGGTACGATCCGCGCGGGATCCTCACCCCCGGGCAGGGGATCTTCCCCGTGCCGCCCGCCCAAGGGCAAGCGCTGTGACCACTGTCCCGTACCGCTGTCCGGTACCGCCGTAGCAAGGGGTTAGGCGGAGCGGTCGCCTGGCTCGATGCCGTGCTCACGCAGGAGGGCCTGCAGGCGGCCGACCTCGGCGCGCAGCCGATCCGCTTCCTCGACGGCGGCGATCACGCCGGCGCCCGCGTCCGCCTGCTCGCCGGTTGCCGCGAGTTCCTCCTCCTTCTCCGCCCGCTGCCGCAGCAACTGCTTTTCCGTGTCGCGCAGGGCCGCCGCCTTGGCGAAGTCTTGAGCTTCGATCGCGGCCTCTTTCTCCCTGCGCAGGCCGGCCACCTGGTCGTCGAGTTCGCGCAGCTCACGTGGTACCTGCTCGTGATCGATGCCGAGCCGCCGCTCGATGGCGGCCAGGCGCGCCGCGATCGCGTCGAGCCGGTCGGCGATGTCGTCCGGCTGCATCTGGCCGCCCCTGCGGCGCCGGACGGAAGATTCCTCGCCGCCGCCCTGGTAGGTGGCGAGAAGCTGGACCACAGCCTGCCGAACCCTGGTCAGGTCCGCGCCGAGGCTGACGAGCACCTGCGCGGCCACCCCTTCGCCCTCGCGGACCAGGCCGAGCAGGATGTGCTCGGTGCTGATGTAGGTGTGGCCAAGCTGTTTCGCTTCGCGCAGCGAAAGCTCGAGCACCTTCTTGGCCCGGGGCGTGAACGGGATGTGCCCGGCCGGGGCGTCCTTGCCGTGGCCGATGATCTCCTCGACCCGCTGGCGCACGGTCTCCAGGCTGATCTCCAATGACTCGAGCGCCTTCGCGGCCACTCCTTCACCCTCGTGGATGAGGCCGAGCAGGATGTGCTCGGTGCCGATGTAGTTGTGGTCGAGCATCCTGGCCTCTTCCTGGGCCAGGACGACGACGCGCCGCGCGCGGTCGGTGAACTTTTCGAACATCTGCACGTCCCATCTGGCGGCGACGCCGTGACGGTCCACGCGGCCGCAAATCGGGCCAACGCTCATCAGTCTGTACCCGCCCCGCCGGTAGATGCGCCACCCGGCAGCTGTTAGAACCGCGCAACCCTGCTGCCGGGCCAGTGCGGACCGCCGGGCCGATACGGACCGCCGGGCCAGTGCGGACCGCCGGACCGATGCGGACTGTCGGTGGCCGAAGGTACTGTGACCGAGTGCTCGAGTCGTTCCACCCGGCCGTTCGTACCTGGTTCGAGCGCCGGTTTCCGTCCGGGCCGACCGCCCCGCAGGCCCGTGGCTGGCCACGGATAGCGGCGGGCGCGCACACGCTGATAGCGGCGCCGACCGGCTCAGGCAAGACGCTGGCCGCCTTCCTGGTGTGCATCGACCGGCTGTATCGCGCGCACGAGGCGGGCATCGACAGCAGCGGTGGCCCGCAGGTCATCTACGTCTCGCCGCTGAAGGCGCTTGCCGTCGACATCCGGCAGAACCTCGACACGCCGCTGCGCGAGATCAGCGAGGTCGCCGCCGAACTCGGGCTCGGCGCACCCGCGATCCGGGTTGCCGTCCGGACCGGTGACACGGCCGCGTCCGAGCGCGCCGCCATGCTGAGGCGCCCGCCCAACTTCCTCGTCACCACGCCGGAGTCGCTGTATCTCCTGGTCACCGCGGACCGGAGCCGGGCCATGCTCCGCGAAACCGAGGCAGTGATCATCGACGAGATCCACGCCGTCGCGGCGAACAAGCGGGGGGCGCATCTCGCCCTCACGCTCGAGCGGCTGACCCACGTGGCGCAGCGGCCGGTGCAGCGTGTCGGCCTCTCCGCGACCCAGCGCCCCATCGAAACCGTCGCCCGGCTGCTGGTGGGCGCGGGCACCGGCCGCGAGAGCGCCGATGGCTCCCCCCGTTGCGCGATCGTCGACACCGGGCACCGCCGTGAGCTCGATCTCGCGCTCGAAATACCCGACGACGAACTCGGCGCGGTTCCGTCGGCCGAGCAGATGGCCGAGATCCTCGATCTCATCGCGGCGCACGTGCACGAGCACCGGACGACGCTGGTGTTCGTCAACACCAGGCGGATGGCCGAGCGCGTCGCGCACCAGCTTGGTGAGCGGCTGGGCGAGGACCAGGTGGCCGCGCACCACGGGAGCCTGTCCGCGGGCCGGCGCCAGCGGGTCGAGTCCCGGCTGCGCTCTGGCGACCTGCGGGCCCTGGTCGCGACGGCTTCGCTCGAACTCGGCATCGACATCGGGCCGGTGGAGTTTGTCTGCCAGATCGGCTCGCCGCGCAGCTTCGCGACGTTCCTGCAGCGGGTGGGCCGCTCCAACCACACGAGGACAGGGACTCCCGCGGGGCGGCTGTACCCGACGTCAAGGGACGAACTCGTCGAATGCGCGGCGCTGCTGCGCGGCGTACGTTCCGGTCGGCTCGACGCCCTGCGGGTACCCGCGCATCCGCTCGACATTCTGGCGCAGCAGGTCGTGGCCGAGTGCGCGGCGGCCGACTGGCCAGAAGACGACCTGTTCGAACTGTTCAGGCGGGCGTCGCCGTTCGCCGCGCTGTCCAGGGAGGATTTCGACAACGTCGTCGAGCTCATGTCGGAGGGTATCCGCACCGGCCGGGGGCGCCGGGCCGCGTACCTGCACCGCGATCAGGTGGCGGGGCGGCTGCGGGGGCGGCGGGGTGCCCGCCTCGCCGCGCTGACCTCGGGCGGCGCGATCCCGGAACTCGGCGACTACCGCGTGGTGGCCGAGCCGGACGGAACTCTGGTCGGCACCGTGAACGAGGACTGGGCGATCGAGAGCATGGCCGGTGACGTGTTCCTGCTCGGCACGACGTCGTGGCGAATCCGCCGGGTGGAGCCGGGCACCGTCCGGGTCGTGGACGCGCAGGGAGCGCCGCCGTCGGTGCCGTTCTGGCTCGGTGAGGCGCCCGGCCGCACGGTGGAGCTTTCCGAGGCGGTTTCCGGGCTACGGCAGGCGGTCGCGGGGCGGCTCGCGGCCGGTGACGAGGATGGCGCCAGCCGCTGGCTGCGGGAGGAATGCGGAATCGACGACGACGCGGCGCGCACCATCGCGGCCTACCTGCGCGCCGGGCTCGGCGCGCTCGGGGTCCTGCCGACCATGGACACGATCGTGCTCGAACGGTTCTTCGACGACGCGGGCGGCATGCAGCTTGTCGGGCACACGCCCTTCGGCGCCCGGCTGAACCGTGCTCTGGGGCTCGCCCTGCGCAAGCGGTTCTGCGTGACCTTCGACTTCGAGCTCCAGGCCGCGGCGAGCGATGACGCCATCCTGCTCTCGCTCGGGCCGCAGCACAGCTTCCCGCTCGAGCGGGTGCCGAAGTTCCTCGCCTCCAAGACGGTGGAAAGCGTCGTCAGGCAGGCGGTGCTGACCTCGCCGATGTTCCAGGCCCGCTGGCGGTGGAACCTGAACCGGTCACTCGCGGTGCTGCGGATGCGCGGCGGCCGCAAGAACCCGCCGGCCATCCAGCGGATGGAGGCCGACGACCTGATGGCCGCGGTGTTCCCTACCCTCGCCGCGTGCCAGGAGAATGTCGCGCCTGGCCCGCTCGAGATCCCCGATCATCCGCTCGTGCACCAGACCCTCGAGGACTGCCTGCGCGAAGCGATGGACATCGACGGCCTGAAACAGCTGGTGGAGGGGATCGAGTCCGGCCGCGTCACGGTCGTGGTCCGCGACACCACCGAGCCGTCCGTGCTCGCTCACGAGATCTTGAACGGCCGGCCATTCACCTTCCTCGACGACGCTCCGCTCGAGGAACGCCGCAGCCGCGCGGTCCAGCTTCGCCGGGGCCTGCCGGTGGAAGTTCGCGACCTGGCCAGGCTCGACCCCGCCGCGATCGAGCGCGTGCGCGCGCAGGTCCAGCCCGACCCGCGCGATCCGGACGAGCTGCACGACCTGCTGATGACGGTGGTAGGGCTCCGCGAAACCGGCGGCTGGCGCGAGTGGTTCGACCGGCTCGCCGCCGCCGGCCGTGCCGTCGCGGTCGACGCGCCCGGCGGCGTCCTGTGGTGCGCCGTGGAACGCCGGCCCTGGATCGAAACGCTCTTCCCCGGCGCGCAGGTGACGCCCGATCACCGTGCGCCGGCCGCGCCCCCGGCAGCCGCCGGTGAACAGGACGCCGCGGCGGCGGAGATGCTCCGCGGCCACCTCGAATGCCGGGGCCCGTCCACGGCCGCGGAGTTGTCGGCGGTGACGGGGCTGGCGCAGGCCACCGTGCTGCGCGGGCTCGCCCGCCTCGAACAGGAGGGCTTCGCGATCCAGGGGCACTTCACCGCGCCGGAGGGCAGCGAGGAGTTCTGCTCACGGCGGCTGCTGGCCCGGATCCACGCGTACACCCGGCAGCGGCTGCGGCAGGAGATCGAGCCGGTCACATCGCGCGATTTCATGCGGTTCCTGCTGCGGTGGCAGCACGTGGCCCCGGGCACGAGGCGAGAGGGCCGCTACGGCGTGCTCTGCGTGGTCGAGCAGCTACAGGGCTTCGAGCTGGCCGCCGGTGCCTGGGAGGACGCCATCCTCGGCGCGCGCGTGGACGGCTACCGTCGCGACTGGCTCGACGACCTGTGCCTGTCGGGCGAGGTGACGTGGGGGCGGCTGTCGGTGCGCGGCGGCGAACCCGACGAGTTGCCAAGGCGCAGCGGCCTGACGCCGTCCAGGGTGACCCCGATCACTTTGACGATCCGGGCAGACCTGCCCTGGCTGTTGCGGGCGGCGCGGGCCGACCGCAGGCCGGTGGAGCCGGGTCCCGGCCGCACCCGTGACGTGCTCGACGCGCTCCGCGATAACGGCGCGCTGTTCCAGCCCGACCTGGCCACGCTGACCGGACGGCTGCCCGCTGAGGTCGCGGAGGCCCTCTGGGACGGGGTGGCGCGCGGGCTCGTCACGGCGGACGGATTCCGTGCCGTCCGGTCCCTGCTGCGCCGCCGGAGCCTGGCCCGGGCGCCGGAGGGGCGCAGGCTCCGGCGCGGCCGCAGCGCCCTCGCGGCCGGATCGGGCGGCCGGTGGTCGCTGCTTCCCGACGCGGTGGCGGCCCATGATCCTGACGAGCTCGCGGAGGCCGTGGCGGAGCAGCTTGCCGCCCGGTGGGGGGTGGTCTTCCGCGACCTCATGACGCGGGAGAATCTCGCCGTGCCCTGGCGTGACGTGCTGTGGGCGTTCCGGCGCATGGAGGCGCGCGGAACGATCAGGGGCGGCCGGTTCGTCGCCGGGTTCAGCGGCGAGCAGTTCGCGCTGCCCGAGGCGGTCGACGCCCTCCGCTCGGCGCGAAAGCTCGAGCGCACCGGCGAGCTTGTCACCCTCTCGGCCGCCGATCCCCTCAACCTGGTGGGCATCGTGCTCCCCGGGCCGCGGGTGCCCGCGCTGCCGGCGAACTCGGTCACCTACGCCGACGGCGTTCTGGCCGAAGACGGCGTGCACACCGCGCCCGCGGCGGGTGTACGGCCTGTGCTGAGCGCCTGACCGGGCGCGCGCGGGTGGGTACGTGGACGGCGCACGCGTGTGCGGGGTCTTTGGACCGGTGTCGCCACCCGAGGCGGGTTCGGGTACGCACATGTCCCTCCGAAGTGACTGCTTCGCTGGGTGACCGGCTTGATATAGGACTTATTTCATAACGTAACTTAACTTCGGGGTAACCGGCCGTCGAGGCTGCCGACCCAGCAAGGTCCCAGGCTGGCTTCGTGAGATGCTTGTTATAAGGTCTAGAACCGTCACTGGGGGGAAGCCATGCCGGAGCGACGACGGGCGACCGTTCGCGATTTGCGCCGGGACAACCGGTCGGTGCTGCTGTGGACGCTGTACTTCGGGCAGCCGTGCAGCCGGCAGGACCTGTCCGAGGCCACCGGGCTGAGCCCGGCGTCGGTGTCCAACGTGATCAGGGAACTGAT
>DATFVJ010000208.1:0-16787 GCA_035260365.1 Streptosporangiaceae bacterium | reverse complement strand
CGCCGGCAAGCCGACCGATTCGGTCAGCTACGGCATCCTTCCCGCCGCGGCGCGTCTCGGCGTGGACGTCATCGTCCTTACCGACCAGCCGGAAGCGCACGAGAAGTCCGGCGGTCACGCCCCGGCCGACGTGGTCCGGTGCGACGTGCACGACGTTCGCGCGCTCATCGCCGCGGTCGCGGCCCTCCCCACGCCGGACGCGGTGTTCTCCAATTCCGACCATCTACAGGCGCAGACCGCGCTCGCCGCCGCCTACTTCGGCCTGCCGGGCAAGGACTGGCGATCCGCGCTGCGAGCGAAGAACAAGGCCCTCATGCGGCGGCGGCTCGCCGAGGCCGGCGGCGAGCCGGTCACCGCGGTCGAGCTGCCGCCGGGCGCCGGCGTCCCCGACGGCCTGCGGTACCCGCTGGTGGTCAAGCCGCGCGACGGCGTCGCCAGCGAGGACGTGGTTCTGGTCCGAGACAAGGCCGAGTTCGCCAGCCGGTACGCAGAGATCCGGGCGCGCAGGCCGGGTCAGCCGCTGCTCGCGGAGGAGTACCTGCTCGGCGAGCTGCACACGCTCGAAACGCTGAGCGACGGCGTCACCACCTGGATGCTCGGCGGGTTTCACACCCGCCTTTCAGCGCCGCCTTTCTTCGTCGAAGAGCGTCTCACCTGGGATCACGGCCTTCCCGCGGGAGTGCAGCGGCGCGTCGAGGACGCGCTCGCGGCGCTCGGCACGGGATTCGGCGCCTGCCACACCGAGTTCGTCTGGCACGCCAGGGGCACGCCGCGCATCATCGAGGTGAACGACCGGCTGATCGGCGACCACTGCGACTTCCTGCTCGCCGAACTCTTCCAGACACCGCTGTTCGAGCAGGTTCTGCGGATCCACCTGGGAGAACCGCTCGCCGCACGGCCTCCGCAGGCCCGCGGGCACGCGATCGCCGACTACGTCGTGGCGGACACGAGCGGCGTGCTCACCGCCGCGCCGCAGCCGGCGCAGCTCACCGGAGACGACGGCGTACGGCTCGTCTACCACCCCCTCAGGGCCGTGGGTGACCGGGTCGAGCTGACCCGCACCAACCGTGACTATCTGGGTGTGATTCGCGCCATCGGCGCTGACCGCGGCCCGGTCGAGCGCGCCGTGGCGAGCTTCCGCGCCGGTAACTGCTGGCAGATCACGTCATGACGCGCCACGCGGCCGCCGGCGGGATGGCTCACGCCCGCGGCGGCCCGCAGCCAGTCCCACGCCGGCCGGGTCTGGAACACGAACTTTCCGTCCGCGTACTCGACACCCTGCTGCGGGAGAACTACGCAGATCTGCGCCAGCACATCCGCGGCGCGGCCGGGGGCCAGTATCTCGTGCTTGGCCGCGGGCCGGGCCTGCGAGTACCGCTCGAGCCGGGCGGCTTCCTCGCCGACCTGCAGGTCGGCAGGGACGCGAGCCCGCTGTCGCTCGATGATGTGCTCGCCGCGCTCTGCGATCCGCGTGACCGCGACGGAGCGGCCGCGTTCACCCGGGAATGTCACGAGGCCCTGGCCGCGATGCGGCTCGCGCGGCAGCACCGGCCGCGCGTCCTGCGCCATCTCGCCGCACTCCGCCGTGATGGCGGGGCGGCGGCCCGCGGGCCGCGCGGCCTGGTCTGGTACGACGCGCTTGCCGCCGGAACTGGCCATCCCGTGTATCCGGCCGCGCAGTGCCGGCTGGGGTTCTCCGCCGACGACTACCTGCGTTACGCGCCCGAGTACTACCCGAGGTTCGAGCTGGCCTGGGTCGCGCTGCCGGCCGGCGCCGTCCGGCGCGCCGGCCGCACGGCCACCGCGTGGTGGCCCGCGCCTGAGCAGGTCGGCCTGCCCGCACGCCTGGCCGGCACGCACGAGCTTTTGCCGGTACATCCGGTGACCGCCAGGGGCGCGCTGCGGGCCGCGCTCACCGAGCGTGGCCTGGCGGCCGAAGCGCGCATCGCGCCGTCCTCCTATCTGCGGGTCATCCCCACGCTCTCGACCCGGACCGTGTCCGTCTGCGCCGATCCGGCACACCACCTCAAGCTGCCGCTGCCGACGAGCACTCTGGGCCTGCGCAATCGCCGCGTGATCACACCGGCCAGCCTCGCGGACGGCCAACTGATGCAGGCCGTCCTCGCGGCCGCGGCACGAACCGATCCGCTGCTCGAAGGGCTGCTCGTCACCGACGAGGGGACGTACGGCCACGCCAGCCATGAGTCACTCGGCTACCTGCTGCGCCGTTACCCGCCCGGGCTCCAGGGCAGTGACATCGTCACGGTCGGGGCACTGCTCGCCCCTGCCCCTGGCGGCTCAGGCCCCGGCGGCCCCGGCCCCGCCGGGACCGGGGCCGCCGGGGCCGGGGCCGCACCGACCGGCCCGCGCCCGGGCCCGGTGCGCGCCGTCCGCAAGCACGCGGCGCCGCTTGTCATCGAGGACCTGGCCAGCCGGTGGTTCGGCGGTGACCTGCGCAGCATGCTCGATACGTACTTCCGCGCCCTGTTCGACACGCACGTGCGGCTCTTCGTGCGCTACGGCATCGCCCTGGAGGCACACCAGCAGAACACCGCGCTCGTCGTCGACGGGTCGGGGATCCGGCTGCTCGTCAAAGACTTCGACGGCGCGCTGATCAAGCTGCCGAGGCTGACGGCAGCGCTTCGAGCCGGCGGCCAGGTCGGCGCGCCGGTGCCCGCCGCATTCGCCGACCAGCGCATGCTCACCGGATCCGACCACGCGCTCGCCGACGTCTTCATCACGATCGTGGTCCACCTGTGCGCTGGCGCCATCGCGTTCGGCCTGGCGGAGCACGGTGCGGCGCCGCTGGCAGATCTGCTCGGCCTGATCAGGCAGCGGCTCGAGTCCGCGCTCGACGGGCACCCGGGGGCGGATCCGGCCGCGCTGCTGCGGGCGCGGCTCTTCGACGCGCAGCGGCTGCCTGGCAAGTCCATGGTGATCGCAGGAACCCTGGCCGACAAGGCTCGTCTCGGGGTCGGCGACGTCAACAAGTTCTACGGCACGAGCGGCCCCAACTACCTTCGGAGCAGCCGATGACGCCCACGACCGTCGGCGTTGCCGATGATCTCCTCCTCGCCGAGCCCGTGACGCGGCCGGCGGACCCGGATGCGCTCACCACCGAGGCACTGGTCAACTGCCTGGTTCGCGAGGTGTCGATGCCCGAAGGGCAGGTCTGGCCGCACGGACCCTACCTGCTGATCAGGCTGGCCCGGGTGGGACGGCTGCTGCGGGTGCGGCAGCGCCGGCCGTCCGCCGGGGTCAGTCCGCGCCTGGCCGGCGACGTCACCGAGCTTCGGGACGGATCGTGGCGGCCGGTCGGCTGGGACGGCCTGGCCGGGCTCATCGCCGAGGAGTTGTCCCTGTGCACGGGCAACGCGAACGACGAGTTCGCGGCGCAGGTAGGGGCCAGTCACGCGGTGATGACCGCGGTGGCCGGGTCGGCGAGCGGGCAGGCCCCGGCGCTGGCCCCGGGCGAGGCGCGGCGGGCGGCCGCGGGTGATCTCCGCATCCGGCGCTACCTCGCCAGTGAGCAGGCCCTGGTCGCGGGACACCGGTTCCATCCGGCGCCCAAGGCGCGTGCCGGGCGGCCACAGGAGTGGCTGCGCTACGCGCCGGAGGCGGGTGCGGGGTTCCCGCTGCACTTCCTGGCGGTCCGCGCCGACGTCGTCGCCGAGGAGGGCGACGTGGCCGCGCTCGATCGCCTCGGCCCGGCCGTGCCGGCCGGCTTCCGCCTGCTGCCGGCTCACCCGTGGCAGCTGAGCATGCTGGCGGGCAGGCCGCGGCTGCGGTCCGCGATGGCGAGCGGCCTGCTGCACGACCTCGGCCCCGGGCCGCATCATGTCGTGCCCACGTCGTCCGTGCGCACGGTGTACGACGCCGCCGCCGACCTGTTCTGCAAGTTCAGCCTGGATGTGCGCATCACCAACTGCGTGCGCAGGAGCGCATGGTACGAGCTGACCGCAGCAGCCATGCTGACCAGCCTGCTCGGGCCCGTGTTCGCCGAGATCGCCGCGCATTTCCCCGGCACCGTCCTGCTCGGCGAGCCCGGCTACCGTACCGCGTCACTGGCTGACCGGCGCTGCTTCGAGGGACTCGCCGTGATCGTGCGCGACGGGCTGCGCACCCACCTGCGCCCGGGCGTGACGCCGCTGCTCGCCGCGGCACTGACGGAACCGCGCGGGACGCTGTTCGACGGCCGCGACCCCGGCTGGCTGATGGCCTGGTGGGAGGCATACCTGCACCAGGTCGCGCCGCCGGCCCTGCACGCCTACCTCGCGCACGGAGTGGTACTCGAGCCTCATCTGCAGAACGTGCTGATCGGGATCGATGACGCCGGCCAGCCGGTACAGGTGATCTTTCGCGACCTCGAGGGCGTCAAGCTGCTCGCCGAGCACCACGGGGCGGCCCTCGCCGCGCTTCCACCGCGCGTCGCGCAGGCCCTCACCTACGGCAGCGAGCAGGGCTGGAACCGGGTCGTCTACTGCCTTGTCGTCAACCATCTCGCCGAACTCGCGGCCGCCATCGCCGACCGGCAGCCCGGGCTTGAAGCCGGCCTGTGGCGGTGTGCGCGCTCGGTCCTGGACCGCTACGCGCGCGGCCACGGCTGCCCGCCGCCGCTGCGCGCGCTGCTCGCGGGCGTCCCGTTGCCGGCCAAGGCGAACCTGCGGACGCGGTGGGCCCGTGCCGCCGACCGCCACGCGACGTACGTGCACGTGCCGAACCCCCTCGGTGCGGCACCGCAGGCGCCGGCGTTCACCGCACCATGCGCGAGCTGAGCACGGCGGGCCGCGAGCCCGGCGTGCGGACACAGATGGGGCCCGAGCCTGAGCTGGCGCCCGAGCCTGAGCTGGCGCCCGAGGCTGAGCTGGCGCCCGAGGCTGAGCTGGCGCCCGAGCCTGAGGTGCCGCCCGGGGTGCGTGACCTCGCCGGCCGGCTCGGGTGGGCCGGCCGGCTGCCCGCGTACGTGTACGACCTCGATCAGCTCACCGGTCATGCCGGGCGGATCGCGGCGGCGCTGCCGCCGGGCGTCGAGTTCTACTACGCGGTCAAGGCGAACCCCGATCCGCGGCTGCTGCGGGTGGTGGCCGCCTACGTGGACGGGCTCGAGGTCTCTTCCGGTGGCGAACTCGCGCACGTGGCCGCGCACGTACCCGGCTGCGCCGTGGCGTTCGGCGGCCCGGGCAAGACGGCCGCGGAGCTTGCCGCCGCGGTGCGGCTCGGCGCGAAGGTGCAGGTCGAAAGCCCGCACGAGCTGCGGCTGCTCGCGGGCGTCGCGGACGCCGCCGCCCGCGACGTGGAGGTGCTGCTCCGGGTCAATCCGCCGGGTCAGGCCGGTGCGGGCGGTGCGGGCGACGGGTTGACTCGCCCGATGCCGGCCGGCACCCTCGTGATGGGAGGTTGCCCGGCGCCGTTCGGCATGGAACCGGGTGCCCTCGACTACTGCGGTGTGCTGCTGCCCGGGCTGCGGCGGCTGCGGCTGCGCGGATTGCACGCCCACCTGGCCAGCGGGCTTGACGCGGCGGCCCTCCTTCGCGTCGCGGCCAGTGTCACCGCGTTCGCACGCCAGTGGAGTGCGCGCCACGAGGTGGCGATCGCCGAGATCAACGTCGGCGGCGGCATGTCCGTCGACTACCGGCGGCCCGGCGCCCATTTCGACTGGACGGCCTACGGGCGAGGGCTCGGCAGGCTCGCGCGGCCGGGCGAGACGATACGCGTCGAGCCGGGCCGCTCGGTGACCGCGTACTGCGGTTGGTACGTCACCACCGTGCTTGAGGTGAAGCGCAGTCACGGCGCGGCCTTCGCCGTGCTCGCGGGCGGGACTCATCACCTGCGGACGCCGGCGGCCAAGGGCCACGACCAGCCCTTCGCGGTCCTGCCCGTCGAGCGGTGGCCGCACCGCTGGCCGCGTGAGCACGCCGCGGGCGAGCCGGTGACGCTCGTCGGGCAGCTTTGCACGCCCAAGGACGTGCTCGCCCGCAACGCCGGAGTCAAGTCCCTGCGCGCAGGTGACATCGTCCTCTTCGCGATGGCCGGTGCCTACGCCTGGAACATCTCGCCCCACGACTTCCTGATGCACCCGCCGCCATCCACGCACTACGTGCACGGCGCTGCCCACAGCCACCGCCACGCCCACCGCGGCCGGCAGCGGACGTAGCCTGAGGTCGTGCGTGACATTCTGACCGAAATCTCCGGGTGGTGGCAGGCAGGCGAGACGTTTGGCCTCGCGACGGTGGTGCGGACCTTCCGCAGCGCACCGCGCGACCCTGGGGCGGCGCTCGCGGTATCGGCGGCGGGCGACGTGGTGGGGAGCGTCTCCGGCGGGTGCGTCGAAGGAGCCGTGTACGAGGTGGCACGTGAGGTCTGCGACACCGGCCAGCCCGTGCTGCAGACCTACGGCGTCAGCGACGACGACGCGTTCGCCGTCGGGCTCACCTGTGGCGGTATCCTCGACATCTTCGTCGAGCCGGTGAACAGGTCGAGCTTCCCCGAGTTCGACGACGTCGCCGTGGCCATCGAACGCGGCGACCCCGTCGCCGTCGCGACGGTCGTGGCCGGTCCGGGCAGCATCGGCGCCCGCCGGGTGATCTGGCCCGGTGACGCGTCAGGCAGCCTGGGCCTCACCCGTCTCGACGACGCCGTGGACGACGACACCCGCGGCATGCTCGCGCAGGGGATCACCGGCGTGCGGCGCTACGGCGCCGAGGGGGAGCGGCGGGCCGACGAGCTCAGCGTCTTCGTGCATTCGTTCGCCCCGCCGCCGCGGATGGTGGTGTTCGGTGCGATCGACTTCGCCGCCGCGGTGGCCAAGATCGGCAAGTACCTGGGCTACCACGTGACGGTCTGTGACGCCCGCCCGGTGTTCGCGACGCCTGCGCGTTTCCTCGACGCCGACGAGGTGGTCGTGGACTGGCCGCACCGCTTCCTGCAGCGGATGGCCGTGGACGAGCGCACGGTGATCTGCGTGCTCACCCACGACCCCAAGTTCGACGTGCCCGTGCTCGAAGTGGCGCTGCGGACGCCGGCCGCCTACGTCGGCGCGATGGGCAGCCGCCGCACCCATGACGACCGGCTCGCGCGGCTGCGCGCCGTCGGTCTCACCGAGGCCGAACTGGCGCGGCTGCGCTCGCCGATCGGGCTTGACCTCGGCGCCAGGACGCCGGAGGAAACCGCGGTGTCGGTCGCCGCCGAGCTCATCCAGCTGCGCTGGGGAGGATCCGGCCGGGCGCTGACGTCGACCGAGGGCCGGATCCACCATGCACGGCCGGGGGACAGGCAGCCCGTCCCGTGACCGCGCCGTGAGCACACCGCCGTGAGTGCGCAGCCGTGAGCACACCGCCGGGCGTCGCCGGTGTGCTGCTCGCCGCGGGGGAGGGGGCCAGGTTCGGCAAGCCCAAGGCGCTCGCCGAGTTCGCGGGTGAGCCGCTGGCCGACCGGGGCGTGCGGCTGCTGCGGGACGGCGGCGCCATGCCGGTCATCGTCGTCACCGGCGCGGCCACGGTCGAGCTTGGGTGGGATCTGGCCGACGTCATCGTCGCGCACAACCCCGGCTGGCGCGCCGGGATGGGCTCGTCGCTCGCCGTGGGTCTGACCGCCGCACCCGCCGCCGCCCGTGCCGCCGTCGTCGCGCTGGTCGACCAGCCGCTCGTGGGGCCGCAGGCCGTGCGCCGGCTGGTCACGGCGTACCTCGGGGGGGCGGCCGTCGCCGTGGCCGCCTACCACGGCCAGATGCGCAACCCGGTGCTGATCGCCCGCGAGCACTGGGCCGAGGTCATCGAGCGCGCGGCCGGCGATGTCGGTGCGCGCCCGTTCCTTCGCGCGCACCCAGAGCTTGTCACGGTCGTGGAATGCGGTGACACAGGTGACCCCGCGGACGCCGATACGCCCGAGGACCTGGCCATGCTCGCCCGCCGCGTCAGCGCGGCACGAACTGCAGCCCCCAGGCGTGGGACACACCCTGGCCAGGTTCCAGGACGATCAGGTCCTGCCCGGTGACGAAGCTGTTGGGCGGGCAGGTCATGGGCTCGATCGCGAGCGCCTGCCTGCGATGAGGCTCGGCCAGGCTGTCGCCCGTGAAGACCTGCAGCCATCCGTAACCGTCGCCCACCCACAGCGCAAGCTCGCCGTGCGCTGTGCGCACGCGGGTCCACGCCTTGCCACCGGAGTCGCGGTCCAGGCCGGTGAAGGCGTGGTTGATGTGCGTGCCGCCCAGTGGCCGGGGCTGGCGGAAGTCGAACGGCGTCCCTTCGATGTCGGTGGCCTGCCCGGCCGGGATGCCGCGGTCGTCGGCCTGCAGCCATCGCGAGGCGGGCACGGTCAGCGCGTAGTCGTCGATCTGGGTGCCCCCGGTCAGGTATGGATGTGATCCGCTGCCGTAGGGTGCGGGACGGCTGCCTGCGTTACGGGCGGTGACCGCGACCTGCAGGCCGCCGGGGCCAAGCTGGTACTGCGCGTCGAGCTCGAGGCAGAACGGATAGCCGGGCCGTCCGTGCAATACGTGTGTCAGCAGCACGCGGTCGGGTTCGTGCTGCACCGGAGCCCAGCTCGCCCAGCGGGTCAGCCCGTGGATCGCGTTGCCGAGTTCCGGCTCGGAGATGTCGAGCTGGTAAGTGGAGCCGGCGAAGGTGTACCTGCCGTGGTCGATGCGGTTCGGCCAGGGAGCGAGGAGCTGACCTTCCGCGCCCGGGGGGAGCTCGTCGGGCTGGTATGAGGCGATGAGCGGGCGGCCCGCATGGGTAAGCTCGCGCAGGCCCGCACCGAGCTCGGTGACCGTCGCGCGGTAGTCGCCCGCGGAGATCTCATATTGCGCTCCAGTGATCGGAATCATCCCTCCCATATACCAGTGCGTTCCTTCGCTGTCCGCAGTGGGTCGCACATCGATCGTGACGGCAGGCGACCGGTGTTTCAGTGATGCTCGTCGCCGAGGCCGGTTGCCTCCAGGTCGAGCGAGCGCTGCAGCCGCCTGCGGGTGGTATCGCTGATCGTGCCGCTTTCGTAGAGCCGGTTGAGCTCCGCGTTCTCCACCGCGATGAGATCGCGGCGGATGTCACGGTCGGCCGTGCCGGTCGACTCGGGGTCCGGGCCTTCCTGGCTTTCCTTTATGCGCGCGCGGGTGCTGTTGATCTGGGTCTGCAGGTTGCGGCGGAGCCGGTCGATCACCACATCGGGCGCCGCCTCGGTATCGGCGAGTTCGTCCAGCCGGGCGAGCCCGGCCTCGGCCAGGCGGAGCCGCGCGACGGTCGCCTCATGCCGGGTGTCGGCGGGTGCCCGGCTGATCCCGGCGAATCGCACGAGCGGTTCGAGCGTGAACCCCTGCACGATGAGCGAGATCGCGATGACGGCGGTGGCGAGCACAAGGACGAGGTCGCGGCCGGGCAGCGGGGACCCCGCGGGCGACGTGCCGGTGGTCAGCGGGATGGACAGGGCTGCGGCCAGCGGGACCACACCACGCGCGCCGGCCCAGGACACGACGGCGGGCACCTGCCAGGATGGGCGGCGCGCACCGCGCCGCCACGCCGCGATCGCCGACAGCGGGAAGACCCACAGGACGCGCGTCGCGATCAGGGTTCCGGTGATCGCGAGTGCCTCGAGCGGCCACTGCTGCCCGGTTCTGGACAGGGCGCGGATGAGGGTGGGCAGCTCGAGGCCGATGAGGCTGAAAACGACGCTCTCCAGCAGGAAGATCACCGTCTGGTAGACCGAGTGCAGCTGTAGCCGCGTCTGCGGGTTCGTCACCCGCTGCAGCTGCGCGCCGATGATCAGGCCCGCCACGATGACCGCCGTCACACCGGAAACCCGCAGCGTCTCGGCGAGTACGTAGGCGGCGTACGGGGTGACAAGCGCGACGACGGTCTCGAGGACGGGGTCACTGATCCGCCTGCGGACAAGTACGACCCCGGCCGCGATGGCGCCGCCGGTGATCGCGCCGCCGCCCGCCAGAGCGACGAACTGGCCGATGCCCTGCAGCCATCGCGTGCCTGCGGGCGCGTGTGCGGCGGTCCCGGCCACCGCGAGCGTGACCGCGATGCGGAAGAGCACCAGGCTGGTCGCGTCGTTGAAGAGGCTCTCCGCCTGCACGAGCGCCTGCAGCCGGCTGGGCAGCGACAGCCGCCGCGCGAGCGCGGTCACCGCGACCGGGTCCGTGCTCGCGAGCACCGCGCCGAGCACGAATGCCATGGTCGCGGTCAGCGGCGCCACCGCCACCGCCACCAGGGCGACCGCACCGGCGGATGCGAGCACGAGGCCCACCGCAAGCACCGCGACCTGGCGCCACACGTCGCGCAGATCCCGCCAGGGCAGCTCCTCGCTGGCCGCGTAAAGCAACGGCGGCAGCACCACGAGGCTGACCAGGTTGGGCGTGACGCGGACCGGGGGGACGCCCGGCAGGAGGCCGACGACCAGGCCGGCGACGACGAGCAGCGAGGGAGCGGGGATACGCAGCCGTTTGGCGAAGGCCGCGACCACCGTGGCCAGGACAACGAGCGCAAGGACCGTTTCAACGCTCCGCACGCCGCTGACCTCGCCCGATCGATGTCTTGTACCGGCCGGGACCGCGCCCGCAGGCATCCGGACGGTAACGCTTCCCGTGCGCGGCGCCTCCGGGCCGCCGAGCTTCCCGGCGCGGCGCTTCCGTGCCGCCAGGGCCCGGGACCTCCACGGGCCCGGACACGGTGCCGCCGGGCCAGCATTGCCCGGCGTGCCACGCCGCATTCTACGCCGGCCGAAGATCGGGACCCGAGCCCGGCGCGCCGTCGCGGTTCGCGCTGCCGCGTCGCCGCCGGGAGGATAATGGCGGCTGTGGCCAGTAACCATGACATTCCGGCGATGACGCTGGCCGGCGGCGTGGCCATGCCGGCGGTGGGCCTTGGTACCTGGCGGCTGCGTGTCCGCCAGGCCTACGAATCGGTTCGCTTCGCCCTGGAGACCGGCTACCGGCACATCGACACGGCCACCTTGTACGGCAACGAGGCGGAGATCGGGCGTGCGCTGCACGACAGCGGCGTGGACAGGCGCGAGGTCTTCGTGACCACGAAACTGCCCGCGGGGAACGTCGGCCGTGAACGCGAGACCCTCGCGGCGAGCCTGCGCGCGCTCGGCACCGGCTACGTCGACCTGTGGCTGGTGCACTGGCCGCCGCGGGGAAGCGCGCGCCCGCGGACCTGGCGTGAGTTCGTGGCCGCGCGCGACGAAGGCCTGACGCGGGCGGTGGGAGTCAGCAACTACGGCATCGGCCAGATCGACGAACTCGTCGACGCGACCGGCCAGGCACCCGCGGTGAACCAGATCCCGTGGAGCCCGCGCAGGCACGACCCCGCCCTGCTTGCCGCCCACCGAGCCCGCGGCGTGGTCGTCGAGGGGTACAGCCCGCTGAAGGGCACCGATCTGCGGGCCAAGGTCCTCGTCGAGATCGCGACCAAACACGCGGTGACGCCCGCCCAGGTCGTGCTCCGCTGGCACGTGGAGCACGGGATCGTCGTGATCCCGAAATCGCAGCAGCGGGCGCGTATCGCATCGAACCTCGACCTGTTCGGTTTCCCTCTCGAACCGAGCGAGATCGCCCGTATCGACGGCGGGCCGAACGTTTAGCCAGGCGCCTGCCGGCACCCACCGAGCGGCATCCGCGCATGGATAGTCTTGCGCTGCGGATAGGCGCTACGCGGAGGGTGGCAGACCGTGGCTCGGGATGAGGCGGCAATCGGCTGCGAGGGCATCCTCACCGTCGGTACCCGCGGGACCGCGGGCCCAGGCGAGGTCCTGATCAAGATCCGCGGGGGATCGGAGACGTATCTGGCGTGGTCGGACAAACCGCTCCACAAGGGCGCGACCGTACTGGTCATCGACTCCCGCGGTGCGAGGACCGTCGACGTGATCGAGTGGGCCGGCCCACAGGACGTTACTGGCGATGACGCCATTTAGGAGATGAACAATGTTCGGTTACCGCGTTCCAAACCCCGACGAGGCCATGCTCGTGGCGGGCGGCCGGCATGGCAACAACGCCGCACCTTTCCGGGTTGTCACCGGCCACGGCGCGTTCGTCGTCCCGGGCTTCCGCAGAGCCAGTTTCCTGACGCTGGCGATGTGCGAGGCGGAGGTTGCGGAAACCTGCGTCACCAAACAGGGCATTTCGGTGAATGTCCGTTCGGTCATCGCGTTCAAGGTCGGCAACGACGAGGAGAGCATCGTCAACGCCGGGCAGCGGTTCCTGTCCGACCAGGATCAGATGTCGGTGCTGACCGGCCGCATCTTCGCCGGCCACCTGCGCTCGATCATCGGCTCGATGACCGTCGAGGAGATCGTTACGGAACGGCAGAAGCTGGCGACCGAGGTTCTCGACGGATCGAAGGCGGAGATGGCGAAGATCGGCCTCATCGTCGACTCGCTGCAGATCCAGTCGATCGACGACATGGGGACCGGCTACATCGACGCGATGGCCGCACCGCACGTCTCCGCTATCCAGCGGCAGGCGAAGATCGCGCAGGCGCAGGCCAACCAGCAGGCGGCCGAGGCCGAACAGGAGTCGCAGCGCAAGCAGGCCGAATACGCGCGGCAGACCGCGGTCGTGCAGGCACAGTACAAGGCGGAGGTGGACAAGGCGCAGGCTGAGGCGGCGCAGGCCGGCCCGCTGGCGCAGGCGGACGCCCAGCGTGCCGTCATCGCGGCCCAGACAGAGCTGGCGCAGCGCCAGGCGGAGTTGCGCCAGCAGCAACTGGTCGCCGAGGTCGTGAAGCCCGCCGAGGCCGACGCCGAACGCGTCCGGATTCTCGCTCATGCCGAGGCGGAGCGGATGACGGTTCAGGCCGCGGCCGCGGCGTCGAACGACCGGGTCGCGCTCGACCGGATGCTCATCGACCAGCTGCCGCAGATCGTCAAGGAGGCGGCCGGCGGCCTGGCCAGCGCCAACATCAGCGTCCTGAACGGTGCCGACGGCCTGGGTGAGCTTGCCGCGGGCCTGGTGGCCCAGGGCGTGACGATCCTCGACCTGGTCAAGAAGAACCTCGCGGCATCGCCCGAGCACACCGCGAACGGGCCCGCGCGCAGGCCGGCCGCACCGCCGGACCGGCTGACCGCGCCGCCGGACCGGCAGGCCGCGACGTAGCCGCGCCGGGCAGGGTCTCGTGCCGGTCCTGGCCGCCGGTGCCACGTTTGCCGCGCTCATATGGGTGTACCTGCTCACCGGGCACGGCGGCTACTGGCGCACCGATCAGCGTCTCCCGCGCGTCGGCGGCGCCTGCGGCGACGGTCACGCGCGCTGGCCCTCGGTCGTGGCGGTCGTTCCCGCCCGTGACGAGGCGGCGATCCTGCCGCTCACCCTGCCGGCCCTCCTCGCGCAGGACTATGCGGGTCCGTTCGAGGTGGTTCTGGTCGACGACGGAAGCAGTGACGGCACCGCCGAGGTGGCGGCCACGCTCGCCGGCCGCGACCGCGCCGGCGCAGCGTTCCGGGTCGTCAGGGGACAGCAGCGCCCGGCAGGCTGGGCCGGCAAGGTGTGGGCCATGGAGCAGGGCGTCCGGGCGGCAGGCCAGAGCGATTATCTGCTGTTCATAGACGCCGACATCGCCTTGGAGCAGGGGACGCTCACCGCCTTGGTCGAAGCGGCGGCGCTGGGCAGGCGGGATCTCGTCTCGCAGATGGCGCTGCTGCGTGCCCAAACCGCATGGGAGCGCATCCTCGTGCCCGCGTTCGTCTACTTCTTCGCCCAGCTCTACCCGTTCAGGCGGGTGAACCGGCCGGGTGGGCGGACCGTCGGCGCCGCGGGCGGCTGCATGCTGGTCCGCCGTCAGGTGCTCGCCGACGCGAGTGGGATGCAGCGGATCCGCGGCGCTCTGATCGACGACGTCGCGCTCGGGCGGCTGCTCAAGCGCCCGCCCGTGGGTGCCAGGTGCTGGCTGGGATTCAGCACCGACGTCGTCAGCCGCCGCCCGTATCCGAGGCTCGGCGAGCTGTGGCAGATGGTCACCCGCAGCGCCTACTACCAGCTGCGCTGTTCGCCGCTCCTGCTCGCGGGCACAATCGTGGGCCTGCTGTGGCTGTACCTGCTCCCGCCCGTCGCCGCGCTCGCGGGCCTGATCGGCGCGGCGGCCGGCGGTGGCTCGCCCGCATGGTGGTGCGCGGGCGCGGGACTGGCGGGCTGGCTCGTCATGGCCGCGACGTATCTGCCCGTGCTGCGGCTCTACCGGCTCTCACCGCTGCGTGCCGCGAGCCTGCCGCTGATCGCGCTCGTGTACGCCGTGATGACCCTCGACTCCGCCCGCCAGCACCAGGCCGGGCGCGGCGGCGCGTGGAAGGGCCGCGTCGCGAGTCCCGCCGTGACCGCAGACGCTGCCGTGACCGCAGACGCTGCCGTGACCGCAGACGCCGCCGCAGGCCCGGCCGCGTCATCCCCCCGGCGCGCGCAGCGTCAAGGTGCGGTCAACGATGATCCCTAACGGCTGCCGCGGATGCGGCATCCATTGGTGCGGGGGGATCCCGGGGGGTCGCCCCCCCGGGGCCGTCCGCTGACCAGCGCAGCGGCAGCGCGTTGATGCCGTAGATGCCCTCCACGCCACCAAGCTCAGGTGCGCCGTCGAGGGCAAGACCGGGCATGCGCGGCGCGAGGAACGCGAGCGCCTCCTCGAGCTCGGCGCGGGCCAGGTTCGCGCCGAGGCAGTAGTGCGGCCCGGCGCCGAACGTCAGTAGCCGGTCGTCGCGGACTGCCGTGATGTCGAAACGCTCGCCGTCGGCGTCCGCACCGGCCGCGACCTCACGGTTGGCCCGTTCGGCGCAGATCGCCACGATCGTGCCAGCCGGGAAGGTCACGCCGCGGAACTCAACCTGCTCCACGCAGATCCGCGCGGTGAACGGGGTGATCGGCTCGAATCTCAGCACCTCGCTGACCGCCTGCGGGACCAGGTCGGGGCGGCGCGCGAGGAGCGCCCACTGGTCAGGGTGGACGGCGAACAGCCGCAGCGCGTGCGCGAGCTGGCTCTGGGTGGTGTCGATGCCACCGGCGATCACGTTGAGGACGAGGTTGACGCACTCGCCGTGCGACAGCCGGTCGCCCTCGGCCTCCGCGGCCAGCAGGCTGCTGATCAGATCGTCGGAGGGTGCCGCCCGCCGCCGGTCGAGCAGCGCCTCGACGTAGTCGTAGACCTCTGTTGTGGCGCGCTCGATCCTGGGGAGTTCTGCGGCCAGGGCGCGGATGTCGAACTGCCGCTGCACCCAGCTCGACCAGTCGTGCAGCCGGGGTGCGTCCGCCGCGGGCGCACCGAGCACGGTCGCGATCGTCAGTGATGGGTACGGCTTGGCGACCGCGGCGACCAACTCCGCCGACGTCGCGGGTGCGACCTCGGCCCACAGTTGCTTGAGGAACCCGGTCATCACCGGCCGCCACCGGTCGGCGGCGCGCGGGCTGAACGACGGCCCGACCAGGGCCCGCAACCGGCGGTGGTGTGCACCCGTGAGGTTCAGGATGTTCGCGTCGACCTGCGCACGCAGCGGGCCGCTCGTGACGCCGAAGATGTCGGCGATCTCGCGGCCGGGAAATGCCGTCGCCTTCGAGCGCAGGAAGAACTCACCGGACTCACGGTCGAGTACCACGTATGACAACGGTGACCGGGCTAGCCAGCCCTGTCCGCGTACGTCCGCAAGCCGTTGGTGGTAGACGTCCCCGGTCAGGTCGGGAGCCATGTAGTCGAAGACGGGAAGATCCAGATCGGTCACGATCGCCACAGCGACTCCCTCGGCGCGTTGAACATCCACCCTAACGTCGCGATCTGAACGTCATGGCCGCGCGCTCGCCGCCCTGGTGCCCACCACGGCGCGGCCGCGACGCGCGTTTGCGGTGTCGCTGCTCTGGCCGCGCCCCGCTGCCGTCCCCCGCCGCGGCCGCGCAGCAGACGTTCACGAATGTCTTGATAAACGTTTTCCGACAACGTTTCCTCATTGACTGCATTAGCTGACAAACGTTTCGACAACGTTTTCCTGAGCAGGAGTAACACTGCTATTGATCGTGGCTCGCACTTTCGCATTTTGGTTATGGCCCCGTAACGCTGGCGGCAAGAGCCCGGAACATTGATCGCAAATTGTAGTGTTTCGTTTACTCAAGGTGAAATATTTCGCGTTGCGTCGCATGAGATGCGGTGCCGCCGGGAAGCCTTGTGTACGGCGCGTAATGGCGCGCTTCCACGGTTGAGGTCCAAGGCAGCTTTCTGGCGCCGACAGGGGAGGACTCGACAGTGATCCGACCGGTCCGCGCTGCGACCCGTACCGCTCGCAGTGCGGTGGCCGTGCCTTAGCCACGACTACCGCTGCCGCAGTCCATTGCCGGCCGTATTCATCGTCGGTGCCGCCGCACGGGGGCGGGTAACCGATGATCACAGGCGACATGGCAGTCAGCGGCCGGCGTACGGGACAGCCGAGGATCTTCAGCCACCGACAGAAAGGCTCGCAAGCTATGTCCAAGATGCTGTTCAAGCGCGCAGCGGCGGCCGGTGCCGCGTTCGTCGCGCTCGGCTTTGCCGGCGCGATGAGCCTGCCAGTGGCCAGTGCGGCCACCACCCAGCCAGCGATCTCGCATAGTGTCCAGGCACACCAGAACCCCGGTTACTGGTGTGGCCACTGGCCCTGGGTGTACTGGTGTGACTATGGCTACGAATGGGGTCACCACGGCTGGGGCGGCTGGGGTCACCACGGCTGGGGCGGCTGGGGCCACGACAACGGCGGCGGCTGGGGTCACTGAGTTGACCGATGCTGCCGCGGGCGGGTGGGCGAATGCCCGCCCGCCCGCGGCGTCACCACCGGACGTTATGCGC
>DATFVJ010000207.1:0-12328 GCA_035260365.1 Streptosporangiaceae bacterium | reverse complement strand
GGCCCGGGCTGAAGACCGCCGCCTCGCCGCACGCGTAACGATTGCGCAGCCAGCTTTGTGTCTGGCCGCGTCCGGTGAAGAACTCCGCGAGCCGGGCGCCGTGCACGTCCTGCAGGCCGCGCAGCGCGTTGGTGTAGCGCTCGCCCTCGTCCTGCGAGTCCCAGCGTGAGGCGTCGTCCGACCAGCAGTAGACGGCGAGCACCACCCCGCCCTGGCTGCCCGGGGCCGCATGGGACGGGTAGTAGATGAACCGGTTCGGGCCGTCGGTCACCGAGCCGCCGCCCACCGCGCCGGTGGCTGGGCGAGCCGGCGTCGTGGCCTGGCTTTGATAATGGCCGTACAGGCCGGGTCTGATGGCCTCGAGTTCGCGCCGCCAGTCGGCTTCGGAGAATTCCCACCAGCGTTTGCTGAATTCAAGCAGGACCTTTGTGGCGCTGTCGTAGTGCAACTCGATGACCGCGCGGCGCTTGTGGTAGGAGAACAGCGGCGTGACCTCGATCTGGCGCAGCGCGGAGAACGGCACGGTGCAGATCGCGACGTCCGCGGTGAACGTCGCCGTGGCGCCGTCCGGCCGGCCGTTGCCGCTGTCTTCTGCCCCGGTCTCGCTCACCGTTTCCACCCACACGGCGGGGCCGTCCGGGCCCACGTGGGTGCACGCGGAACAGTCGCGTGCGAGATCCCAGTACTCAAGCCGGGTGACCCGCTGGTTCATCTGGATCTCGTCTTTGAGCTCCGGCAGCAGCGCATAGGGCAGGCTGGCGGTCCCGCCGGCGATCTCCCAGTAGGTCATGGACGGGCTGATCTCGCTGTAGTCCTGGTAACTGTGGAAAAACGACAGCGACAGCCTGGACGTGAGGTTCTGGATCGTCCCGATCGCGTCGATGCTCGCGCTGTCCAGGCGGGCACGATCCCGCAGGAACTGGCCCATCGAATAGTCGTCGAGATCGTAGATCAGCCGGGCCCAGCCCTCGACGAGCGCGTCGATGTCGCCACCCTGGCCGCCGTCCGGTGATCCGATGCGGTAGGTGTCGCGGACCGGCCGGAGCGCACCGTCGAGCAACGCGGACGCGGTCTTGACCGCGCCGGACCCGGTGGCGCCGAAACCCGCGTTGAAGCCGCGCGGATCGGCCGCGTACTGCCGCCGGCGAACCTGCGCGCCGTTCGCGTTCAGCCAGGTCCTGCTGGCCGCTGCCGGTGGCGCGAAGGCGGTGGCCGACGGCCCGCGCGTCCACACCTCGCCGGTGAATGACCGGTAACTCACCGCCGGCACGGCGGCGTTCTGCTGCCCTGTCGCCGGGTCGATGTCGACGTTGTAGAACAGTCGCCGGGACAGGCCGAGCTTGTCCACGAAGGCCAGGGTGAGCGGGTGGGTCGACGGCAGGCGCATCGCCCCTGCCTCGGCGTAAAGGTGCGGATCGTTGAACGGCGGAGCCTCGCCCGGGCGGTTCACCGGATCGAAACGGAACGTCTTGATCCGGCCGCCGATCCGGTTCGCGTTCGCCTCGACCACCTGGACGTGGTGGCCGGCCTTTTTCAGCAGGAGCGCCGCCGTCAGCCCGGCGATCCCTGCCCCCACCACCAGAACCCTCTTCCTGGTGGCGGGTGCGGGGAGCCCGTCGTCGATCAGCGTCCGCAGGTAGGTGAGCTTCAGGTCCTTGCCGTCCGGCCCGACCAGGAGGAGCCCGCGCGCCAGGTTCACGCAGGTCCGCCAGTGCTCGTCGGCCGTCCGGCCAGGACCGGGCACCACGGGCGACGGCGCCAGGGCCGTGGCGGGCGAACCGGCGCGGGTGGCGCGGGTGGCGCGGCTGGCGCCGAGAAGCTGCGTTGTCAGTGGGAGAGCGGAGAGCACGCCGGCCCGGCGAAGCAGCGAGCGGCGGCTGACATCACCATCAGTCACCGCATGATCGTATTGAGTTATACCGGGTCTGCTCGGGACCGCCGCGCCCGGCGTGTCCGGGCCCACAGGTCATGTCGCGCAAACCGGCTGTGATCGTCATTGCTCGGCCCAGACCGGTGCTGCCGGGGTACTGCCCGGCTGTCATCCGGACCCGTTATGCTCGGCCGCCGCGTCGATCGCGGAACCGGCGCCGAGGAGCCCGGGATAACTGGGCGCGGCGAATTCGATGCGCAGGCTCGGCTGCCCATTTCCGAGCCTGGCCGCCACCACGCTCGCGGCCAGGAATGGAGGGCGCTGAGCGCGCAGAAAGGCGACGATGCCACGCAAATATCCGCCGCCACCGGTACCGGGGGCGGCGCCGCCGGCCGTCAGGATCGCCGAGCGCAGCGGCACGCCCGCGCTCGCGCCCCGCGCGGCGTCACCGAACGCCACGACGTACACCGGCTGCAAGGTCGCCACGGCCGCGAGCGTGACGAGCAACCGCGAGTCGGGCGCGCCCGCCGCGAATTGCCTCCTCGCCGTGACCGAGTCGCCGACTCGCGCGTTACGGAGCAATTGGGCTCCCGCGGCCTTCCTCGCGAGCAGGTCGGCGCGGGCCGCGGAACGGTACGCGGCGGAGCCGTCGGGCGCGACGGCCCGGATCTCTATTCGCGCGCTCCGTTCGCCGAAGCTCGCCAGCACGTCGGGCGCGTACACCTCGCTCAGGCGGGCGCCGAACTGGCTGCGCACCGCCGAGGTCGCGACCACCACGTCAGAGCCGAGCGGGTCGGGCGCACCCTGACCTGCCGCCCCCTGCCGCGCCGCCTCTTGCCGCGCCGCCTCTTGCCGCGCCGCCTCCTGCCGCGCCGCTCCCTGCCCCGCCGGCCCCTGTCGCAGCACGAGCAGGTTCCCGCTCGGCATACCGCGTGCCTGCAGCGCGGCGCACATGGCCGGGTCACACGACACGATGGCGCTCCGGCTGACCTGGCTGACGACCCACCGCGCCGCGACGCCGCGAATGTCCGCGGCGGAAGCCGCGGCGCGATGGCCGCCAGGCGCGGTCGCACGGCCGTGACCGCGCCACGTGACATGCGCAGACAATGCCGCGAGCACCAGGGCGACGGCGAGCACCCGCCCCCGCCACTTCCCTACCCACCAGGCGCGCCCCGTGCCCGCCCGGTTGCACCCACGGTGCCGCTGATGAGGCCGGCGATCCCGGGCATGCTGAGGATGCTCAGAATGGTGGGGATGCTGGCCGGCCGTTCGCCGTTCCTGTGGCGGGCGTGCCTGGCCGGCGTCACCTTCGCCGCGCCGGTGCCCGCGGCTGCCGCGCGGGTCGTCCGCGCGCGGGTCGTCCGGCCAGGCTCCTTGCGTATGGAACCCCGGTTGGGTAAAGAAGCCCGGCCCTAACGCGGCTTCGACGCGTTCGGGCCAGACCGGGCGTTCGGGCGTCTGCCCGCACGCCCCGCCGTGGTGCGAATGTACATAGGAATTCCTCTTCACCGCCACCCCCGGGCCAATCCGGACAGGGCCGACCAGTGATATATATCACGCGGGAATTCCATGCCGGGCCTTATTGGGCCGAGTCGGCTATGCGGCATTGGAGATTCGATCGATTTGCGCGTATTGTGCGGGACGGTTTCACTTTGTATGCAGAAATACACGATTATTGGTCACATTTGACGAAGCGCCGTCGCGGCGGGCCCGGGTCGGCCCGGCGCCGGTGGGCCCAGCGGGCGGCGAGCGGCCCGACCCCACGGCCGGTCCACGGCGCAGCACCGTGCGGCACCGGGCCGGGCGGCCGGTGGGGCGGGCCGGGTGACCGGGGTGGGCGGCATGGGTGGGGCGGCCGCGCAGCCGCGCGGGCAGGCTGGGAAGCTGGATACGACACAAGGAGGCATCCATGACCGGCCAACCCACTGCGGCAGCGGCAGGCACCATCGACGTCGGCGGAGATCTGACCGTGAACCGGATGGGGTTCGGCGCAATGCGGATCACTGGTCCCGGCATCTGGGGCGAGCCGGTGGACAGGGAAAAGGCCAAGGCAGCGCTCCGGCGGGCCATCGAGCTCGACGTCAACTTCATCGACACGGCCGATTCCTACGGCCCGGACGTGAGCGAGGCGCTGATCGCGGAGACCCTGTACCCCTATCCCGACGACCTCGTCATCGCGACCAAGGGCGGCATGGTCCGGCCGGGCCCGGGACGCTGGCAGGCCAACGGGCGGCCCGAGCACCTCAGGCAGGCCTGCGAGGGAAGCCTGCGGCGGCTGAGGCTCGACCAGATTCCGCTGTACCAGTTCCACCGGCCCGATCCGAGGGTGCCGATGGCCGAGTCGATGGGCGCGCTCGCCGAGCTGAAGGACGAGGGAAAGATCCGTCACATCGGGGTCTCGAACGTGTCCGAGGAACAACTCCGCGAGGCGGAACGCGTCACGCCCGTCGTGTCGGTCCAAAACCGCTACAACGTGGGCGACCGGTCCTCGGAGCCGATGGTGGACCTGTGCGAGCAGGAGTCGCTCGTGTTCCTGCCCTGGGCGCCGATCCAGGATCCCGACCGCAGCCGGGCGGCCACCGAGGCCGCGCGCCAACACGGCGTCAGCCTGCGCCAGATCGTGCTCGCCTGGCTGCTCGCCAGGTCGCCGCAGATCCTGCCGATCCCCGGCTCCGGATCGCCCGAGCACGTCGAGGCGAACATCGCCGCCGCCTCGATCGAGCTGACCCCGGACGAGATCGCCGCGATCACCAAGGAGGCCTGACCGGCCGCTCACCCCCCGGCCATACGGAAACCCTCATGATCCATAACGGCTGCGTATCGTCCAGTGGTCTGAGACGGCCTGATACAGGCTGGCATAGCGGGGATGAGCTGCGCAAACGCGAATTGTTGAGCTGGCATAGCCTGGCGTGGACCGGCACGGTTGGCCCTCGTTTGGCCCACGGAGAGGGGTGAACAGATAGGCATTCTGCACCGGCTCTTGTGGCACCGGCCACGCCGCCGCAAGCCGCACAGCTACCGGAACTACTGCCAGGCGCGTGAGCGCCGAGAGGAATATGCGGCCCGGTGCGCGGCCGAGCACCCCCAGCCGGCCAAGCCGTCGTTCCAGGCCACGATCAGGCTGGCGGACCGCACCAAGGCCGCCGCCCGGGCGTGCGGCGAGCGGATGGCCCGCGACTGCCAGTAGGCCCCTGCCTGCGCCGCAGAGCGCCCGCCAGCCTTCACGGTGGCGGGGCGCTCTCGCGTGCTGAGGGGGTGAGGGCCGAAGACACGGCGCGTCCCCCTGAATCGCTGTCGGTAACCGGCCCCAAGATCAGGGCAGGTCCAGGTCACCAGCCTTGATGCGGCGGGTGAACGTCTTCCAGGCGTCCGGCGCGAACGCATCTAGGCCCGTGCGGCCGGACGCTGGGCGGTCGGAAGCTAATGCGGGCCGGCCGACGCCAACTGGAGGGTCCGTGATCATCCTGCACCAGCCTCCGCGGCGCGCAGATGACTGCTACGGTCAGGCCACGCATATCCGCCCCTGTGCGCGCCTCGCACGCGGCTGGCCATGCATTGTCGGCGGGATGTGGCAAGGTGCAGGAGGGAACTGGATTCCCGTTCGATCAAGATCCGATGAGGGTACGTGTCAAGGACCAGGGAACCGGCCGAGGAGCGCGGCGATGACGGAAGAGCCGAAGAGCGCCGTCCCGGCACCGGAAGGCGAACGGGACGAGAAGGACTGGGAGGAGCGCCGGAAGGTGGCGCTGGAAGCCTGGAGGATGGGCAAGAAGTTGGCTGCGGAGCAGAATCGCAAATCGGGCATAGGCCGACGGATCTACCGCCGCCGGACGGCAGCCAGGTAGATCTCCGCTACACGCCGCTATGGCGTGCCCAGCATGAGGCCCGCTACCTTCGGCGCCAGTTGATCCAGGAATACCAGGCAAGGCATGGCTGCCGCCTTGTTGTCATGATAGACCAGATTGATCCGGACAGCGTGAGCCTGTTCGCCGAGCTTCTCTTCGGAGCCGACCCCGCTCTCGACCTGCATCTCCTGCTGCGCTCACCAGGCGGGGACGGGGACGTTGCCGTACGGCTGGCCAGGATGGCCCAGGCGGCCTGCCGCCGGTTCGTCGTGGTCGTGCCCGACATCGCGAAGAGCGCCGCCACGATCTTCGCGCTCGGCGCGCACGAGATCATCATGGGCCCGACATCTGACCTCGGGCCGATCGATCCCCAGGTGTTCGTACCCGAGCACGGATACATCAGCGCCAAGGAGATCATGTCGGCGGTCGACCGCGCCCTGAAAGACGTCTCGGAGCGGCCCGACTCCTACCCGCTGCACTCAGCCCTGCTGGGCATGGGCAACGTCGACGCAACCTTGTATGAGTTCGCGAAGTCGGCGCTCGACCGGACCGCCGAGATTGCGAAGCAGGCGATCACCAGCAACGCTGATCTCAACGGTCCCGAAGTGAACACGCGGATGCAGAAGGTCAAGGACCGGCTGATCACCAAGACCCACATGCACTCGGCCGTCATCGGCTGCGCTGAAGCGCGGCAGGTTGGCCTGCCTGTCAATGAGCTTGAGATCCAGTCCGACTGGTGGCAGGAGATCTGGGCCATCTGGGCCAGGTACTTCGCCCTCGGTCCGGTCGATGGTCTAAGGATCTACGAGAGCGAGCAGGCATCGCAGGTCGAGCGCTCCGGCGACGCCCCTTAAGTCGGTCGCAGGCCAGCTCCGGCACTGGCCGCGTCAGCAGGTAACCCCCTCGCCCGCGGACTGACCTGGGACCACTCGTCCCCGGCTGGCAGGGCGCTGAGCAGCGGGAACGGTCCCAGAATGGCTCGGTGATACTCCCTGCGTTACCCTGGGCCGGTCAGTTTTGAGAGCCACGCCTTGTTGAGGTTGTCCCAGCTGCCGCGCAGCCCGGAGACGTCGTCAGGTTGGCGCTGCTGCCGTAGGCGGTCTCGACGGCCGAGCCGGGCGCAGCATCGACCAGCGAGCCCTTCGGCAGCCGCGTGGGCATCGCGACGGACGCCAGCTAACGGTGACGCCGGCCAGCAGGACGCGCGGGCTGGCGCTCACGGTCAGTTCGACAACCCGGCGTGCCCCACGTCATCCTGGCCAGGCACGAAGGCCCGGAGGCTCGCCGCGTAGATGGTGCCCGCGCTGTCGAGAATGAGCACCATGTTCTTGCAGAGGCTGACCGGGCCAGGCCCCTGGCCAAACGCCGGCCGCACCCGCGTAGCTGCCAGTGCCGAACCGCAGCCCGGTCGTCGCGTCGAGCGTGAAGATGCCAGCGGGCACGGTCACGTCAGCGGTCAGGACATACCGGGCGAGCGCCATGGTGCCTCCTCAGTTGCTGACCGTGCCCCGGACAGGCCGGGCAGCCCGCCGACCCCGTGATCCGGGTAAACCTCGGTCTGTCTCCTCGTCGCCCGCCGGGCTGACCGCGTAGCGGCCCTCCTACGGCGGTTGCGGCTGCTCAGGCGGCTGCTTGCTGCTGGCAGCGCCGGTCTTTTTGTCGGCCATGTCAGATCCCCAATCGCTCTCGCCAGCCGCCCACGTCGATGCCATCGCGCGGGTCCCGGCCGCGCGGCTCGGGTACCGCGCCGTAATCGTCCACCGCGCACCTCACCTGGCCGAAGACCGCGCTGCACTGCCCGGCGCTGATGATCTCTCCGGGGTTCAGCGGCATGCCCGCCAGCGAGTCATTCCCGCCGTCAGGCCAGTCCTCGAAGATGCCTACGGCGCATCACCTGCAGCGCCGTAGGCCGACGACGGGCGGGCGCTTCAGCGCCCGCCCGTTCTTCGTGCGCGGCAGTGCATAGCGGTGCGGTACGGTTAACGCCTCGGGTTGGACTATCCGATCAAGGAACGCGCAGGCCAGAGCATGCAGCATCTAAAACGGCTGCGCAGAGTGGCGTCGGCGCGGCGCAGCGGGGGTTCCGGGGGGGTCGCCCCGGGGAGGCACAGCCTTAACTTAACGGCTCGGGCGGTTTCGCCGCTCTCCGGCGGCGGCGGTCACCTCGGCGCGTGCGGCCCCGGCCGGATCCTGATACCACAGAAGCGGAGAATGTCGTCTGAGCGCCGCAGGGAGAGCTGATGATCACAGCAGAGACTATTGATCGTATCGTCCGGTTCCAGGGCGGCGGCCTGCCAGTGGTCTCCCTGTATGCGCGTGTCGACCCTGGGGCCAGCCCCAGGGATCTGCGTACACGAGTGTCCAGCCTGCTTGGCGAGATCCGCCCGCTGGGCAAGGACGCGTCGATCGAGCACGAGCCCCGGCTGTCCATTCGGGCCGACATCGAGCGCATCGAGGCGGCCCTTGGCGAGGAGGCCTGGCCGCCTGGCGGCATCGCCATTTTCTCGTGCAGCGCACGTGATCTGTACGAGGAGGTCCGGCTGCCGCGTGGCGTGCGGGACCGGATCGTCGTGGACGGCGCGCCCTACGTCCGTCCGCTGCTCGCGGTGCTTGACGAGTATCACCGCACCTGCGTCGCCCTGGTCGACAAGGCGTCGGCCCGGGTGTGGGAGCTCTACCAGGATGAAATGCGCGAGGTGCGCAAGGTCGCCGACCGGGTGCTGCGCAAGCCGGGTTACGCGGGCACGCTGGCCGAGGACCGTGTCCGCAACAAGGCCGACGAGCTGAGCAAACGCCACTACCGGCGGGTCGTGGCGATCCTTGACGAGCTGTTCCGCACCGACGGGTACGACCTGCTGATCATCGCTGGTCACGACTACGAGGTGCCGGAGTTCCTCGACTTCCTGCCCCGCGACCTGCGCGCCCGCGTCGCCGGGTCCTTCTCGGTCGACCCAACGACCGCGCCGCTGGCCGAGATACGCAAGAACGCCGACGCCATCGTGCAGCGCTACGAGCGCGGCGAGGAACAGCGGCTGGTCGCCGAGGTGCTTGACACGGTGGCCGCGGGCGGGCTGGCGACGGCCGGGCTCGACAGCTGCCTGTGGGCGGCCACCGTGGCCGCGATCGGGACCCTGCTTGTGCAGGAGGGAGCGGTCGTCGCGGGCGTGGTATGCGACCAGTCGGGATGGCTCGCGCTTTCCGGCGACACCTGTCCCCTGTCCGGGAATCCGACCAGGCCAACCGCTGACATCATCGAAGAGCTTGTGGAAGCGGTGATCCACGAGGGCGGCTCGATCGAGCACGTCGAGGTGGAGACCCCACTCGTGGAATACACGGTGGCGGCGGCGCTGCGCTTCCCGCTGCCGCCGATGCCATCGGCAAGCACCTGACGCGGCGTCACCTCACCCGCCGAGCAGGTCCGTCTCCGCGACCTCGATCACCCGCTGCAGGTGCAGGCCCCGCCGTGCGTCGAGTTCGTGCGGCACGCCCTGCCGGGCCGCCGCCGCGAACTCGCGGAACATCGTGTGGAAAACCTCCTGCCCGGTCGCGGCCTGGCAGTCGATCGCGGCGGCTCCGCCGCTCCCGAATATCTCGACGTCGGCGCGCTGGCTGTCCTCCGTCGCGGTCGCGGTCAGAGACGCCTCACTGAACCGGCCCTCGGAATGTTCGAGCAGCAACCCCAGCCAGCCGCGCGGATCGCCGTGCGCGCGCACGCCGCCCACCAGGCCGAGCGCGGCATCGAGCAGGTCGACGAGATAGGGGCCGAAAGCGCGGAGCACACCAAGTTCGACCCGCCATGCCGGCGTGGACGACCCGGCCGCGAACGCCGCCGACACCAGCCGCCCGGTACCGCCCATCGGACGTGTGCGCGGGACGGCGGTGGTCAGGAACCGCCGGACCGGCGACGCGTACCGCCACATCAGCGCGACCTGGGAGACCACACCGGCCGCGGCGACCGCCTTGGCAAGCTGCTCCGCGCCTGCCAGGTCGGCGGCGATCGGGTTCTCGAGTAGCACCGCTTTGCCGCGCCGGGCCGCCACACTGGCGAGCTCCGGCTGGGCGGCGGGCGGCACCGCGAACGCCACCCCATCGCACTCCGCGAGCAGCTCGTCGAACCTGCGGTAGGCGGCGATACCGTACCGGCCCGCGAGGTTCTGCGCCGCCTGCGGTGAGGGTGCCCAGACACCCGCGAAGCGGGCTTCCTCGCAGGCCGCGAGCGAAGGAGCGAATGCCGCAGCGGCGCGGCGTCCCGCACCGGCAAGCCCGATCGTGACCGCCACGATCCCACTCTAGAACCCGGCGTTTCCTGGGCCGCGGCGGGCCGGCGCGGCCGCCCCTGCTTGGCACCAAGCCGCCCTGCTGGCACCAGACGGCCCCGGCTGGCACTGGACGGCCCCGGCTGGCCATCCAGACGGCGCTGCTTACCAGCCTGGACGGGCTCAGTGGCCGCCGAACCGTCGCAGCAGCGTCTCCCGCCTGGCTTCGAGGTCTTCGATGAGCGCTTCCTGCTCCTCGGCCTCGGTGATCGCGGTGGCTCGGTCCGCGGGGTCGGCGGGGTCATCCCATCGCTCACCGATCCGCTGCCGCAGGTCCCTCGCCGTTTGCCGCAGCCGCTCAAGGTCCTCCTCGACGAGCCGCAGTTCTTCGCGCACCGCCTGCGGCGGCTGGCCCGCGTCCATCGGCGGCTGGCCGGTGGTCATCGCAACCAGTCCTCTCCCAGCGTGTGGCGCGTCCCCAGTGATCGTAACGCCCGGCGTGTCCACCCGGGTGCCCACCCGGGCGGGCGGCTACGTGGCAAGCTGGCAGGCACGCTAGCCGCGCAGCGCGCGCCAGGCGCGTGCAGAGGAGGTGCCACGATGGCAGCTGCGGTCTCCTTCGACGTGGTCGCCGTGACGAAACCGGCCGACATGAATGTGATCATCGGTCAGGCCCACTTCATCAAGACGGTGGAGGATCTGCACGAAGCCCTGACTGGCGTGAGCCCGCATCTTCGGTTCGGTCTTGCCTTCTGCGAGGCGTCGGCCGCTCGCCTGGTGCGCAGATCAGGAAACGACGACGAGCTCACGGCGATGGCCACGGCGAATGCACTCGCGATCAGCGCCGGGCACGTGTTCGTGATCGTCCTGCGCGAGGGGTTCCCCATCAACGTGCTGAACCAGGTCAAGTCCGTACCCGAGGTCTGCACCGTCTTCTGCGCGACCGCGAACCCCGTCGACGTGCTCGTGGCAGTCACGGAGCGCGGCCGCGGAGTCGTCGGCGTCATCGACGGCTCGCCGCCTGTCGGCGTGGAGACCGACGCCGACGTGGCCGACCGCCGGCGGCTGCTGCGCGACTTCGGGTACAAACTCTGAGCCGCGGCGCGCGGGCCGGCCAACGACCGGGACGCGTACCCCGCCGGCGAGCGCTGTCCGCGCGGCCGGTTCGATCGGCGGCGAAGATAGTCAGACCCCGGTGCGATACTCGGCCATATGCTGCCGCAAACGTCGCAGGGAAGGCTGGTCGGCCGGGCCGGTGAGCTCGCCCGCCTGCTCGCGCGGCTGGACGAGGCCACTTCGGGTCAGGCTGTCGTCGCGCTGATCAGCGGTGATGCGGGCGTGGGCAAGACACGCCTGGTCACCGAGCTGACCAGGCTGGCGGGCGAGCGTGGCTTCACGGTGCTCTCCGGCCGCTGCGCCGAGCTCGGCGACAGCGTTCCCTACCTGCCGCTCGCCGACGCACTGCGCGGCGCGGCGCACGCCACCTCGGCGACGCCTGCCGCGGCCCCGCTGCTCGACGCGCTCGCCAGCCGCCCGGTGCTCGGCCGGCTGCTGCCCGACCAGGGCACGGGCGAACCAGCCGACGGTGACGGCTCCGGGCTCGCGCGGCAGCAGCTGTTCGGCGCGGTGCTCGGCCTGCTCGCGGAGCTTGCCGGGGCGGCTCCGGTCCTGCTCGTACTCGAGGACTTGCACTGGGCGGACAGGTCGACACGCGACCTCGTGACCTTCCTCAGCCGGGTGCTGCACCGGGAGCGGATCGCGGTGGTCGGCTCGTACCGATCCGATGACCTGCACCGCCGTCATCCGCTCCGCCCGGTGGTCGCCGAGCTGCTTCGGCTGCCCGCGGTCACCTCGGTCGACCTTGGCCCGCTCGACTCGTCGGCCATGGCCGAACACCTCAGCGCGCTCGCGGGCAACCATCTGGAGGCCGCCGTACTCAACGGCATCGTGGCCCGCGCGGAAGGCAATGCCTACTATGCGGAGGAACTGCTTTCCGCGTCCGCCGACACCAAGGCCCTGCCCGCCGGGCTCGCCGCGTTGCTGCTCGGGCGGGTGGAACGGCTCTCCGGACCTGCGCAGCAGGTGCTGCGGGTGGCCGCGGTGGCAGGCCGCCGCGCCGACGACGAACTGATCCGCGAGATCTCCGGCATGCCGGCCGCCGCCTACGAAGACGCGGTCAGGGAGGCGGTCGCGCAGCAGCTTCTGGTGCCCGACGGCGCGGAGGGCTACGCGTTCAGGCATGCGCTGCTGCGCGAGGCCGTGTACGCGGATCTGCTGCCCGGCGAGCGGACGCGGTTGCACGCGGCGCTCGCCGCACTGCTCAGCGACGCGGAGCGGCGCGGCACCGCGGCCGCGGG
>DATFVJ010000206.1:0-2122 GCA_035260365.1 Streptosporangiaceae bacterium | reverse complement strand
AGCATCGGCGGCGGCCCAGGCGTGCCGCCGGGCGCGCCATGACCGCCGAACCCGCGCTAACCGAGTTCGAGGACACCGGCGAACCGGATCAGGAAGGCCCGATCGAGGTCATCTACCGGCTGCACGGCGCGCCGTTGTACCGGTTCCTGCTGCGCATCACCCACGGCGACCACCGGGAGGCCGAGGACCTGCTGCAGGAGACCCTCCTGCACGCCTGGCGCTACCTGCAAGACCACACCGCCGACGCGGCGCGCCTGCGGCCCTGGCTGTTCACGGTCGCCCGCCGGGTCGCCATCGACGTCGCCCGGGCACGCCAGGTCAGACCGGCCGAGGTGACCGTCACGGACGCCGGTGCCCTGCCGGCGCCGCACGACGACATCGAGCGGCTGCTGGTCGGGCTGACCGTGCGGCGCGGCCTGATGTCGCTGACCCACGATCACCGCCGGGTGCTCATCGAGGTCTTCTACCACGGCCGGTCCGCGCCCGAGGCCGCCAAGGCCCTGGGCATCCCCGAGGGCACGGTCAGGTCACGGACGTTCTACGCGCTGCGCGCCCTCGCCGCCGTCACCGGTGGCGCGGGCACCGAGCAGTGAGGCGCGCTACCGCGTTCACCACCCGCTTGGCTCGCTCCACATTCCCCGGCCCGCCGGCCAGTCACGCAGACGGGCTGGCCGAGCCCCGCGGCGTTGGCATGGCCAGGTAGACAAGCACATCACCGGCCGACGTCAGAACCCGGAACCCGGTCAGGTCAGCGAGCTTGACCTCGACCGTCCCGAACAGCTCGAACGTGGTGCCCGCGCTGTCCGGGGGAATCAGCCATCGCCCGGCCAGGACCGTCGAACCATCCGCGCGATCGGCCACGACACGCAGCGTGGTTCCCGCGGGCACGCCGGTCAGGCGCAGATCGAAAGTGCTGGCCGTGGGCCCTGGCCGCAGGCGCATCACGGCCGTGACGTGGGTGCTCACATCGAAGCCGGTGAACATCATCACGGTCGCCGGTGGCTGCCGGCTGCCCGGCGCGCCCGTCCGGGAGACGAGCAGGGGGATCAGGACGGCTCCGACGACGGCCGCGACCGCGATCGCGGCGGCCGGCAGCCACCGGCGCCGGAACGCGCCGGAACGCTGCCAGCGCGGCGCGGGGGCACCGCCGGAGTCCGCGGGTACACGCCCGGCCGTGCCGCCGGCCAGCGCGGGGTCTTCGAGCACAAGCGACGCGGGCACTTGGCTCAGCTTCCTGCGCACCTCGGCCAGGGCGGCCAGTTGCTGCTGGCAGGCATCGCAGCTCAGCAGGTGCCGGTCGTGCACAGCCGTCTCGGCTCGTCCGAGTCCTCCGAGCAGGTACGCGGCGACGGTACCTTGGTCGAGGTGGCCAGCAGTGCCGGTGTTCATGACCCAGCTACCTCATCCTCGCCGAAATGCCCGGACTCGAAGATCGTCCGTAAATGACGCAGGCCGTAGAAAAGCCGCGATCTGATCGTTCCGGACGGAACGCCAAGCGATTTGGCCACGCTCTCAACCGTGCGTCCACGGTAGTAGACCTCGACTACCGCCATCCGATGCTCCGCACTTAGGCCTGAAAGGGCATTGAGAACGTTGATCCTCTCGACGACCATCTCCTGATGATCACTAACCGCCGATTCGGCGTCTCGTGGCTCTACCCCGATCGGTGTCGCGGTTCGTATCCGCAGCCGGTCAATCAGAATATGACGGGCGACCGTGTAAAGCCAGCCGCGGATCGATCCGGTCGCGGGGTCAAGCAGCCGGGCGTTACGCCACGCCCGCACCATCGTCTCCTGCACGACCTCCTCGGCGTCATGGTAGCCCGCTCCCAGCTGCTGAACGTAGGCGTGCAGCGCGGGGCCGTGCTCGGCATAAAGATCACGAATGAAGCCGTCGGCCCACGAACCGTCGTGCGGGATCCGGGCTAACGGATCCGCGTCATATTCCAGGCGCTTGCGCAGCGCACCCGCAGCGGCGGGCCGGTGCCACTTACGCATAGCCGACGTCCCCCGGCACGGGCGCAGGAAGCAGGGTTGGGCTCAGGCCGGTCTTCCGTGGCGAAAGAAGGGTGTGCGCTGTGGCCCGCCGGGACGGTGCCGCCGCGGCCCGCCAGGATTGGGCC
>DATFVJ010000205.1:0-4208 GCA_035260365.1 Streptosporangiaceae bacterium | reverse complement strand
GCGCAGCCGGTGGGCGCGCAGCCGGTGGGCGCGCAGCCGGTGGGCGCGCAGCCGGTGGGCGCGCAGCCGGTGGGCGCGCAGCCGGTGGGCGCGCAGCCGTCGGCGGTAGCGCGCCTGGTGCGCTGTGGGCACGGCGGAGAGCCTGATGGCTGACGACGGCACCCTCCAGCAACTGGCCGGCGCGCTCACGGCCGCGCTGCAGCCATTGCAGACCCGGCTGGCCGCGGGCGACGCCCGCGGCCTGCTCGCCGAGATGGGCCTCGGCCTGCCGCCCACGCTTGACGGGCTGCCCGCGTTCACCTCGGCGACCAGCGCGGCGATCACCGCGGTCGAGGGCCTGGCCGCCCCGCTGGCCGCGCTGGCCAGCGCCGTCGAGGCCGACGACGTCGGTGCCATCCTGTCCGCCACCGCCACCTTGCTCCAGGCGGTCGGCGCGACCATCACCGCGCTCGACAACGTGGCCACCGCGCTGGCCTCGGTGGCCGGCAGCCTGGGTGGGGTCAACCCGGGCGACGTGGCGGCCTTCGCCGGCACGTTCGCCGAGAAGCTGCTCGAGCACGTCATCGTCGACTACCTGGCGGGTTACCGCCCGGTCCTGCTGCGCATCCTCGCCGTGCTCGGGATCGCCAACCTGGACCTGGTCCCGCCCGGCGGAGGCGATCCGGCGAAGGTCGCCTACCGGCGGCATGACCTGAACCTCTCCAACATCGGCAGCCTCGTCAGCGACCCGGCCGGCTACCTGCTCGGCCTGTACGGCTGGAACACCCCGGCGCTGGACGCCGCCGCGCTGCTTCGCCGGATCCGCGACCTCCTCGTCGACTTCGGCGCGGTGGCGTCGTACGACCCGGCGACCACCACGCTGGCGGTGCTGCCGTTCGTATTCGCGCCGGTCACGAGCGCCAGCCCGCCTGGCCTGTCGGCGACCCTCGGCATCGGGATCAGCGACGGGGCGACGCTCACCCTCCCGTCGGTGCTGCCACCCGGGTGGACGATGCAGCTCGTCGCCAAGGGCACCCTGGACGCCGGCATCGAGCTGCGGATCCTGCCGCCCGGCCAGCTCGAGCTGCACGCGGCCGCGAGCGTGGACGGCTCGCTGCAGATCGCCGTGACCAGGACCCCTGACCCGGGCGGCCGGATCACGATCATCGGTATCCCCGGTGTCGCCACGCTGGACGCAGCGTCGATCGGGACCTTGATCGGCGCCCAGTTCCACTGGGACAGCGGCTCGGGGGTGGCGCGCGGAGCCTTCGCGATCGGCGCCTCGATCACCGGCGGCAAATTCAAGGTCGGAGCCGGGAACGCCGACGGGTTCGTGGCGAGCCTGCTGTCCAGCCTGGACATCGAGGTCGACTTCGACCTACAGCTCGGCTGGGCCGGAGATCGCGGCTTTTTCATTGGCGGGAACGCCGGCATCGGCACGACCATCGGCGTGCACGCGACCATCGGGCCGTTCACCCTGGACAGCGTGCACCTGGAACTCAGCGGGTCCGGCAGCGGGCTGGCCCTGGAGACCAGCGTGACGGGCAGCGGCACCCTCGGCCCGATCTCGGCGTCGGTCGACCGGATCGGTGCCGCGACCACCATCGGCTTCACGCCAGGAAATCTCGGGCCCGCCAGTCTCGACCTCAAGTTCAAGCCGCCGACGGGCCTTGGCATCGTCGTGGATGCCGGCGTCGTCACCGGCGGTGGATACATCTCCTTCGACCCCGACAAGGGCGAGTACTCGGGCGTACTCGAGCTGTCGCTCCTCGGGATCTCGATCAAGGCGATCGGGGTGCTCGACACCAAGCTTCCCGATGGCTCGCCCGGGTTCTCCTTCCTGATCATTTTGACCTTCGACCTGCCGCCCATCCAGCTCGGGTTCGGCTTCACCCTCAACGGCGTCGGAGGGCTGTGCGGGATCAACCGCACGATGGTGCTCGAAGCGCTCCGCGACGCGATGCGGGCCCATCACCTGGACTCCATCCTGTTCCCGCCCGACCCTGTCGCGGACGCACCGCAGATCATCAGCGACATCCGCACGATTTTCCCGCCCGCGTCCGGCCGGTACGTGTTCGGCCCGATGCTGGCGGTGGGCTGGGGCACCCCGAGCCTGCTCACGCTCGAGGTCGGGGTCATCCTCGAGGTGCCGGACCCGGTTCGGATCGCGCTGCTCGGGCGCCTGCACATGGCGCTGCCCACCGACGACGCAGCGCTCATCCTCATCCAGATCGACATCCTCGGCACCCTGGACTTCGGGGCCAAGCTGCTGACCATCGACGGCTCGATATACGACTCGCACATCCTGCTCTTCCAGATGTACGGCGACATGGCGCTGCGGCTCAACTGGGGCGACAATCCCGACTTCGCGGTGTCCCTGGGCGGGTTCCACCCCCGCTACCTGCCCCCGCCCGGATTCCCCGCGCTTCGCCGGATGACGGTGAGCATCGGCGCGGGTGACTTCGTGCAGCTGAGCTGCACCTCCTACATCGCGGTGACCTCCAACAGCTTCCAGTTCGGCGCCGCGGTCGACCTGCGCGCGTCCGCGGGCGGCTTCAGCGTGCACGGTTACATCGGGTTCGACGCGCTGTTCGTGTTCGACCCGTTCGGTTTCGACGTGCACTTCGCCGCCGGGGTCGACGTGCAGTTCGAGGGCGCGACGCTGCTCGGCATCCACCTGGACGCCGAGCTGTCCGGCCCCACCCCATGGCATGTGCACGGCAGCGCGTCATTCCAGATCCTGTTCTTCTCCATCAGCGCGGGCGTGGACCTCACCTGGGGCGACGACCATGCGATCACCCTTCCCGCCACGCCGGTGCTGCCGCAGCTCAATGCGGCGCTCACCGCGCCCGCGAGCTGGTCGGCGCAGCTTCCGGCCGGCGCCGAGCAGGCGGTGACGCTGCGCGGGCTCCCGCCCGCCAGCACCGACATCATCGTGCACCCGATGGGGTCGCTGACCGTACGCGAGAAGGTCGTGCCGCTCGACGTCCCGATCGGCAAGTTCGGGAACTACACCCCGGCCGACGGCAGCCAGTTCTCCATCGCGGGCGTGACGCTCGGCGGCAACCCCACGCCGAGCAACCCGGTGCAGGACGCCTTCGGGCGCGGGCAGTTCCAGCAGCTTTCCGACAACGACAAGCTGTCGGCGCCCGCCTTCGAGCAGTTCGACTGCGGGGTGCAGATCGGGGACCCGTCCGTTCAAGGGGGCCACGACGCCGTCCGCTCGGTGACCATGCAATGGCGTTACGTTCCCGATCCGGTCAAGGCGTCGATCCTGGACCGGCTCGCGAACATCTCCGCCGAGATGCTCGCCGCCTGCACCGGAATAGGCGCGGGCGCGCTTTCGCCCGTGCAGACGACCGGCCTGGCCAAGTACGCCGAGCCGGGCATGACCAGCGTGCTGACCACGAGCGCCGTCAAGTACGTGGTGACCAGCACGGACGACATGTCGGTCCGCGGCGACGTCTCGGCGGCGGCCGGCACGACCCACTACGCGGCGAGCGCCGCGCTCACCGCGCACCTGGCAGCCAACCCGGCCGACGCCGGCCTGCTGCAGGTCATCCCCTTGCACGAGGTCCCGGAAGGACAGGCGGCATGACGGTCAGGGACTTCGCCGACGCGCCCGGCGCAAAGTACCACTTCCGCTCGTGGGTGCGGCGCGGCATCGGTGCCGACGCGGGCACGGTGGACGGCCCTGGCCTGCCCGACCGTGCGGCCCTTGACGTCACGCTGAACGTGACCGCCGTGCAGGGGAATGCGGTGGTCGCCGACACCCCCGCACCGCAGCTCACCGTCCACCTGTACGGGCCGGGCGACGTGATCGGCATCGATCCCCGGCATGTGATCAGGACCGAGCCCCGCGACCGGACGATGAACTTCGAACCGAACTACCTCGCGGGCATCGAGTTCGACCACCCCGACTTCCCGTGGCTGTTCACCCCGGCGCTGCCCAACGCCGACCGGCTGCGGCCCTTCGTCACCCTCATCGCGCTGAAGGACGGGGAGTTCACCACGCCGGATGTCGTGCCCAACCCGCTCCCTGTGATCGACGTTCAGGCGGTGTCGGCGCTGCAGCCCCTCGGTGACGCGTGGAACTGGGCGCACGCCCAGATCAGCGGGGACGGTGACCTCAGCGCCACGATCGCGTCGAATCCGGCCGCGGCCATCTCCCGTGTGCTGTGCCCGCGGCGGCTCGACCCCGAGACCGCCTACACGGCGTTCCTCGTCCC
>DATFVJ010000204.1:0-2107 GCA_035260365.1 Streptosporangiaceae bacterium | reverse complement strand
GCTCGCACCACGGTCCGTTCGGATGAAAAAGCTTTTGATCTTCCGAACGGATCGTGGTGCTGCGGACGCGGAGGCTAGGTCGCGCCGCGGGCGATCGCCCGGGCGACGCCCAGCGCGGCAGTGCGCACCGCCGGCGCCAGGCGCGGAGTGCTCAGGCGGCTCGCCCACCCGGTAATCGAGACCGCGGCGATGGCCAGACCATCGGCGTCGAGTACGGGCGCGGCCACGCACGCGATGCCGCGTGCGGACTCCTCGTGCTCCTCCGCGTATCCGCGGCGCCTTACCGCTGCGAGCTCGCGCCTGAACAGCCCGGGCGCCACGATCGTGCGGGCGGTCCTGCGGGCCAGCCCGGCATCCACCACGGCCTGCACGGTATCCGGCTCGCTGTACGCAAGCAGCGCTTTGCCGACTCCCGTGCAGTACGCAGGCATTCGGCCGCCCAGCCGTGATCCCACTTTCGGGGAGCTGCGGCCAGCCAGCTTCTGGATGTAGACGACATCGGTTCCGCGCAGCACGGCGAGGTGAACCGTCTGGTGCGTCGCCTCGGCCAGGTCCGCGAGAATCGGGGCGGCGGCTTCGCGCAGGCTCAGCTGCGCCGGCGCCCGCGCGCCGAGCTCGAACAGGCCCATGCCAAGCCGGTACGCGGTGCCCGAGCGCTCGACGAGCCCCCAGGCTGACAGGTCTGCCAGGATCCGGTGCGCCGTCGGTTTGGCGATGCCCGTACGACGGCACAGCTCGGCAAGCGACAGCTCCGGATCGGCCGGGGTGAACGCGTACAGCAGCGCGAACGCCCGGTCCACCATGGACGGCGGTTCGCCGTTTCGTACAGCGGAATACACAGCTTCATATTCTCCGCCTGAGCAGGCAATGTCGAGTCATGACATCTTCCAGCACGCGCATGACCGCGGCGATCGTCGGGCCAGGGAACATAGGAACCGACCTGCTCGCCAAGCTCATGCGCAGCCAGCGCATCGACGTCTCCTATGTCGTCGGCATCATCGAATCAGAGGGCCTCGCCCGAGCACGGGCTCAGGGCATACAGGCGTCGGCGGAAGGCGTCGACTGGTTGCTCCGCCAAGATCCGCTGCCGCAGCTGGTCTTCGAAGCCACATCGGCGCGGGCGCACGCCGCGAATGCCCCGCGCTACGCGGAGGCCGGCATTCAGGCGATCGACCTCACTCCCGCCCATCTCGGCCCGATGGTTTGCCCGCCCGTCAACCTGCGCGAGCACATCAGCGCGCCGAACCTCTCGATGATCACGTGCGGCGGCCAGGCCACGATCCCCATGGTGCACGCGGTCTCCCGGGTCACCCCGGTGCCCTACGCCGAGATCGTCGCTTCGGTGGCGTCGAGGTCTGCGGGGCCGGGAACCCGAGCCAACATCGACGAGTTCACCCAGACGACGGCCGGAGCGGTCGAAGAGGTCGGCGGCGCGGCGCGCGGCAAGGCGATCATCATCCTCAACCCCGTCGAGCCCCCCATGATCATGCGGGACACGGTCTTCTGCATGATCGCGCCCGACGCCGACAGGGATGCCATCACCGCGTCGGTGCACGACATGATCGCCGAGGTCCAGCACTATGTCCCCGGCTACACGCTGCGGGCCGACCCGCAGTTCGACGAGCCGCGCGAGGGCTGGGCCGGAAACGCCCGGGTGGCCGTGTTCCTGGAAGTGCGCGGCCACGGCGACTACCTCCCGCCCTACGCCGGCAACCTTGACATCATGACCGCGGCCGCCGCGCAGGTGGGGGAACTGATGGCCGCGGCGATCACGGAAGGAGTGGCGGCATGAACGCGGTCACTGGCCGGCCCGCCCTGCGGCACGAGCTGCGGATCACCGACACCACGCTCCGCGACGGCAGTCACGCTATGGCGCACCAGTTCACCGAGCAGCAGGTGCGGGACACCGTCCGGGCACTCGACCGGGCAGGCGTCGAGGTCATCGAGGTCACGCACGGAGACGGCCTCGGCGGCAGCTCGTTCAACTACGGGTTCTCCCGGACCGACGAGATGACGCTGATCGCCGCTGCTCGCGAAGAAGCCCGCACGGCGACGATCGCCGTCCTGCTGGGCCCCGGCATCGGAACCGTGGACGACCTCAAGCGGG
>DATFVJ010000203.1:0-6891 GCA_035260365.1 Streptosporangiaceae bacterium | reverse complement strand
TGCCGTCATGACGCCGGTGGCCAGATCGGTGACGACCGCCGTGGCTGCCAGCGGCGGGTCGAGGTCGGCCTGCCACCCGTTGACGGCGAGGAACTGCAGCGTGGCTGCGACGGCGACCTGCTCGTTGCCGCGGCGGAACGGGCGGTGGCGGATCAGCGCGTGCAGCAGCCCGGCGGCGGTCGTGGACAGCACAGCGGCGTCGCCGCCAGGGCGTCCCGCCGCGAGGGCGGCATCGCCGAGGGCGGCATCGGTGCAGCCCCCGGCCGTGGGGACGGCCTCGGCAAGAGCGGCCTCCGCGGCGGGGACGTCGAGCACGTCGAGCGTCGCGCCGGTATCCAGGCGCAGCACGCGGCCGGCGACCACGATCAGGGCGGCGACGTCCAGCGAGATCATGCTTCGCCGTCCTTGAGCAGGTCGAGGAGGCGTTTGTGCCTGGCGAGGTTCTCCTCGAGCAGCCGGATGAACCGCTCGTCGCCGCGCCGCGTCTCGACAAGCTCCGTGATGGCCTCGCGCACCACGTCGGATACCGACCGGCCTTCGACCTCGGCGACCGCCTCCAGGCGTTCGGCGAGGCCGGGGTCGAGCCGCAGCACCATGTTCTTGGTCCGGACGGACCTTCCAGTGTCAGGCATCGTGATATCAAGATATCACGCGGTGACGCTCGTCCAGTGAACCGAAGGGAGCTGAATCGCACTCCTGCGTGGCGCACGGGAGCGGCGGTGACGGCACGCGGCAGCCGTTATGGATCGGGCTTTGTGCCTGCCACGCGAGGGGCTGCGCCCTACCGGTAGGCGGCGATGCCGGTGATCGCCTCGCCGAGGACGAGCGTGTGGATCTCCTCGGTGCCCTCGTAGGTCAGCACGGACTCCAGGTTCGCGGCGTGCCGCATGACCGGGTACTCCAGGCTGATCCCGCTCGCCCCGAGGATGGTCCGCGCCTGCCGCGCGATCTCGATGGCGGCCCGCACGTTCGCCATTTTTCCGAGGCTGACCTGCTGCGGCGTCAGTTCGCCGGCCTCTTTCAGCCGCCCGAGATGCAGCGCGAGCAACTGCGCGCGCGCCAGGTCCGCGAGCATCCACGCGAGCTTGCCCTGCGTGAGCTGGAACGCGCCGATCGGCTTGCCGAACTGCTCACGCGTGCGCGCGTACCCGACCGCCGCCTCGTAACAGCTCCGCGCCGCTCCTGTCGCCCCCCACGCGATCCCGAAGCGGGCCTCGGACAGGCAAGCCAGTGGTCCGTTAAGGCCACGAGCATGAGGCATAACGGCTGCCGCGGGCAATCGCGCCTCGTCGAGGTGCAACGCCGCCGTGACCGAGGCGCGCAGCGACAGTTTCCTGCCGATGCTGCGTGCGGTGAAGCCCCGGGTGCCGCGGGGCACGAGGAAGCCGCGGATCCCGTCGTCGGTGCGCGCCCACACCACGGCGACGTCGGCGACCGAGCCGTTCGTGATCCACATCTTGGTGCCGTTCAGGATCCAGTCGGTGCCGTCGCGGCGCGCGCTTGTCCGCATGCCCGCGGGATCGGATCCGTGGTCCGGCTCGGTGAGCCCGAAGCAGCCGATCGCCTGGCCGGCCGCCATCCGCGGCAGCCACTCCTGCTTCTGCTCGTCCGAGCCGTACTTCCAGATGGGGAACATCGCCAGCGATCCCTGGACCGACACCATGCTGCGCAGGCCAGAGTCGGCCGCCTCAAGCTCACGGCAGGCCACGCCGTAGGCGACCGCGCCCGCCCCCGCGCAGCCGTAGCCGGTCAGGTGCATGCCGAACAGGCCGAGCGCGCCGAGTTCGGGTGCGAGGTCGCGCGGCAGCGTGCCGGCCTCGAACCAGTCCGCGATGTGGGGGAGTACCCGGTCGGCGGTGAACTTGCGCACGGTGTCGCGGACCAGGCGTTCGTCCTCGCCGAGCTGGTCGTCGATCCGGAGCAGGTCGCTGCCGGCCGGGATGGTGCCTGGCCGGCCTTGGTTCGGCGGCATCCGAGCGGTCCTTGTCTGCGTGGCGATGTCTGCGTGGGCGACAGTGGGCAACAGAGCCAGCGTACGGTCCACGGGATCAGGGGATCGCCAGGGGCATCCCCGATAGGCACGGAGCCGGGCAGCCGGGCATCATCATGTCATGAGCAATGGATTCAGTGGCAAGCAGCTCCATCGCAGCCGTGAGGGCCGGATCGTGGCCGGGGTGTGCGCCGGCCTCGCGGACTACTTCGGCGTCGACGCGAACCTCGTGCGCCTCGTCTTCGCCGCGCTCACGTTCCTCGCCGGGATGGGCGTCCTGCTCTACCTGGTGGCGTGGCTGATCATTCCGGAACAGGGTGAGTCGTCCTCGATCGCGGAGGGTTTCATCAACAAGAACAAGTCGTGAGATGCGCCCGCGGCGGCCCAGTTCCGGCGGGCCGGCCCGCCCGCTCAGCGTGCCGCGGCCGCCTCGGTCCGGGCGCGGGCCGCGGCGATCACGTCGCCGCGCATGTTTCTCCAGGCCAGGCTGAGCAGCGTAGCCGCGGCCAGCCCCGCCGCGCCCGCGAGCGCGACCACCGGCTGCGGCCCGATGACCTGGGCCGCCGCCCCGCCGATCAGGATGCCCAGGCCCTGCGCCGCGAGCAGCCCGGACTGCGCCAGGCCGAAGGCGAGCGCACGGCCGGTGTCCGGCACGCTCTGCACGAACGCCGCGGCGGCCGCGAGCTGGTAACCGCTGCCCAGCCCGGACAGCGTCCAAAGCGCGAGAACGACGCCGAGGGGCGGTGCCGCGACGCAGCCGATGAGCGGCGCGCACGACAAGATGGCGAGCAAGCCCATCATCCGGAGCCGGTTGCTCGGCCGGACCAGCCGGCCGAGCAGCAGGGCACTGACGACCGTTCCGACCGGCATCGCCGCCATCAGCAGGCCGACCGTCATCGTGCCGCCGCCAAGTGAGTGCGCGTACGGTGCGGCGAGTCCCTCCGGCAGCACGTAGAACCCGGCCAGCCAGCCGAAGAGCACGAGGGTGCGGAGCGTGCGGTTGCCGAAGACGAGCGTCGCGCCGTCGCGGGTGATGGACCAGAGGGAGGGGCGGCTGGGCTGCGCGGGCCGCGCCGCCGGGCGCCGTTTCGTCCAGAACGTGATGACCAGGGCGGACAGGAGGAACGTCACGGCGTCGAGGGCGAGCGTCCGGTGCGGGTTGATCGCGACCACGACGGCCGCGCCCGCGACGAAACCGAGCACCTGACTGGCCTGGTAGGTCATGTTCCCGATGGCCGAGCCGAGCACGAACTTGTCACCTGGCAGCACGTCGGGGAGCAGCGCCGTGCGGGCAGAGGAGAACGGTGCGCCGAGCAGCACGGTGCAAAACAGCAGCGCGCACAGTACCGCGAGCGGGGTCGCCGGGATGGCCATCAGGCCGACGAGGACGGCCCGGATGACGTCGCAGGCGATCATCACCTGCCTCCGCGGGATGAAGTCGGCGAGGCCGGAAAGGAAGGGCCCGCCGACGATGGGCGGCAGGTACGTGAAGGCGTACGCGAGCGCCGTCAGGAACGGCGAGTGTGTCTGGTGGTACACCAGGATCGCGATGGCGACCTGGGCGAACTGGTCGCCGCCATAGGACAGGACCTGGGCGGCCCACAGGCCGCGGAACTCGCGGATGGCGAAGACTTCGCGGTAGGAGGCCTGTTGTTCCGGTGCACGGCGGTGGCGCCCCGCGATGGTTTGGCTGCCCGCGACGTGACCGTCTAACGGTGGCTGCGCGGCCGCTGCCTGTGGTAGGGCCGCTGCTTGCTGGGGTGCCGATGCTTGCAGCAGTGCCGGTGTTTGCTGGGGTGCCGATGCTTGCTGGGGCGGCGGCGTTTGTGGTGGCGCCGATACCTGTGGTGACCCTGACGCTGGCGGTGGGACGGTTGTTGGCAGGGGGCCCGTAGCCTGCGGCAGAGCCGTTGCGGGCATACGGTGCGGTGAGTCGCGTGTGACAAGCGCCGGACCCTGCGGCGGCGGGCTCTGCGGCGATCGACCCTTCGGCGGTGGGCCCTGCGGGGAACCGGCGGGGCCGCGGCGTGGCGAGAGTTCGCCGGCGCGGGTGGCACTGTACGCGGCCGGGCCGGCGGACGGGTCGCCGCCCGGACGGGGCGCGGGCTCGCGCCGCATGGCTGAGCGATGAGCCGCGTCGTTCGGCTCAGGCGGTTGTGCCTGCTCAGCTGCCACAGCTATCCCGACTGCACTCCCTGCGCCAGGGCGGACATTCCCAGCGCACCGACCTCGCGTCGTAGCTCATCATCCGGCCCCCTGCCCCGGCTGCCGTGCCCGCGCCCGTACTAGTGACTTTCCGTACGCTCCCGCCGCCGTTGCCGCGACCGCGAGTCACGTTGAGTTGTTCCTACGTAGCCTACCGTGTCGAATTCTCCGCGTCTTTGCAAGTGACCGTGCAGGTGCACGCTCTCTTACCTTGAGTTAGCGAATGTACACTAACCGCGTCAGAATCCGGGCCCGCCGCCCCTCGTTTTGTGACGCCCGCCAGCGGGAGCTCGCAGGCTGCGGCCCTGGACAGCCGCGGCCACGCGATGCCCCGCACGCCCGGCCCGGGGGGTCGGCGCGTGGTGGGCTGCGGCGGGACCTGACCGGCCCATGGCACGCCAGAACCCCTACGATCGGTATCCGACGGCTCCGTGGGCCCGTCAGCTCGCCGGAGGGCATTGGCTTTGGTGATTGCCGGCTCCGTCCCCTATGCTGAGTCGGTCCCCGACGGCGGGCGCCACGGGTCGCGGCGGCAACGACCGTCCGGCCCCCATCGTCTAGTGGCCTAGGACACCGCCCTTTCAAGGCGGCGGCACGGGTTCGAATCCCGTTGGGGGCACCAGCGTTTTCGCAGGTCAGCGTCCTTTCTGACAGATTTGCCGGTCCCGTCCGGGCGTGACCGGTATGCGCCGTGATCCAGTGTGGCCCGGCTGCGGTGCAGGTCAGTGCCGGTTCTGACAGTTCAGCCAGCCGATTCGCTGGCCTGTTCCCTTCTGCGTTGCCCTCCGGGCATCGGGTGCGCTGGCCAGATGCAGTACCCGTTCCCTGCGACTCGAATCTGGCTGCGGCGCTGCCATCGGTGCCGGCTGGGTGCGCGCAGCGTGCGACCGCCGACGGTAAATACCGACCTGAGCCGGGTAGCTACTCGTCGTGAGTGGGGAGGAAGCAGGCCGGGAGGATCGCCAGCTCCGGGATGAGGATCTGGTCGGCCATCGCGACGGCGACGTTATCGGGTTCGGGCCGCACGAGCTGGCGGATAGGGGGAAGGGCAAGCCGCTCACTGTCTGGTGGGAGATCGAGGTAACCACCGGGAAGCGGGGAGAACTCTGGCGCTCGCCCAGACAGCGGCGATCCAGGATCTCCTCGACTGGCTGGCTGCCAGGAACTCGCCTGGGGATCAACCTGACCAGCCCCGGGATGACGAGCCGCCACCTGCGCCCACCTGGATGACCACCAAGCAGCGGGAGACCCTGGTCGCCCGTTGGCGCTCGTCAATGGCGTCGCGCTCCGGATCGGCTGCCGGGCAGGCCGCCTGTGTGATCCTCCGGTTCTGGCTGGAGCAGGCGGGCGGCGCGGCTCGCCACGTCGCGGGTCATGGCTATGAAAATAGCCTATACTCTGGCCATGGAAGTTCTCTCGCTGGCCGAAGCCAAGGACAGGCTATCCGCCGTCGTGAACGACGTGAACGCGACGCATGAGCACTACACGATCACGCGCAACGGCAGGCCCGTGGCGGTCATGCTGCCGGTCGATGACCTGGCGGCGCTGGAAGAAACGATCTTCTGGCTGGAGAGGGAGATCGCCCGGCTGAAATCGGGGGAGCCTGTGGCGGACGGCCCGGACACCACCGGCGAGGAGATGGCCGCGATCATGGGGCAGCGCCGCCGGGAGACCGGCGCGGTGTGAGCGAGCCATACGACCTCGTGATCAAGGCGCAGGCGCGCCGGGTGCTCGAGCACACTCTCGCCCCGGCGGTCGCCTTCGCCGCCTGGGAGTTCATCGCGGGCGCGCTGCGCGAGAACCCGCGTCGTGTGGGAAAGCCACTGGTGGCCCCCTTCCAGGGTGACTGGTCGGCGCGGCGCGGCCACTACCGCATCCGGTACCGTATCGACGACGACAAGCACCGGGTCACCGTTATTGACATCGCCGACCGCTCGGACATCTACTACCCGGGACACTGACCTTAAGCGCACGTATGCCCAGGAGCCGAACCCCGTCTTGCCGAGGTTCACGGTCTCGGAGGGCTTGCTGTTGTCTCGGCTCCAAGGTGATCAGGATGGGCGTACCGAGGTGTTGGGCGTTCGTCGCCAGCACGGAACGCCTCTCCCATGAATACGAGACGCCGTATCGGCCTAGCCGAAATCCAAGTGGCACGTTCATGGTGACGCGGAGATCTTCACGCTGACGGCTCTAACCAGCGGCAGGGATGGCATGCAGGCGCCCCAGCGGCCGCCCGGGACCTGATCCCTGCGTGACCAAACGTGACCGATGACATGCCATCGGCGCTCGCCGAGCCGCCGTTCTGTATGGCGTCGTCAGGCTGCAGGTCGGTAGCGGCGACACTCCAGATCGGACATTCTGTCGCGCCGGAGCAACCACATCTCGGCCTATTGAGCCGAGCATGCTGCGCTCAGCCCGGCTGGTTCCTGGTCAGCGCGAATGATGCCGCGGAGCGGATGGATGCGGCCGCGTGCTCGGCCAGCATCAGGGTCGGCAGGTTGGTGTTGGCAGCAGGGATGTCCGGCATGATCGAGGCGTCGGTCACCCACAGTCCCTCGACGCCATGGACACGGCAGCGACCGTCCACCACGGCTTGGCCGTCGCTCTCGGGGCCCATCCGGCAGGTGCCGACCGGGTGGTAATAGGTGGCGGCGCTGGCCCGGATGGCATCGGCGAGGCCATCCTCGTCATCTGTT
>DATFVJ010000202.1:0-4418 GCA_035260365.1 Streptosporangiaceae bacterium | reverse complement strand
GGCGTCTGGTCCTGGGCCCGGGCCGGGCCCAGGACCAGACGCCACGCCACCCACGGCCGCAGGACGCCGAACATGACAGCTGAGGACGGTGAGACAGGCGTGGCACCTGTCCAGGTACGCGGAACGGTGCTGACGGTCCGCCGGGTCGACGCCTACTACGCGATGACCGTTGTCGCGCCGCCGGTCGCCGAGCGCTTCAGGCCCGGCCAGTTCATCGCGGTCGCGGTCGGCGGGCCGCACACCGCCATGCTGCTGCGCCGCGCCTTCTCCATCTACGACGTGCGCCCGGACCACGGCGGCACGGTCGAGTTCGTGTTCGCCGCGCTCGGCCGGGGCACCCAGTGGCTCGCGCGGCGGCGGGCGCGGGACACCCTCGACGTCACCGGCCCGCTCGGCCGCCCGTTCCCGATTCCCCGCGACCGGGTGAACTGCCTGCTCGTCGGTGGGGGCTACGGAAGCTCACCGCTGTTCGGCCTGGCCGACCGCCTGCGGGCCCGCGGCTGCCAGGTGGACTTCCTGCTCGGCGCCGCGAGCGCGGACCGGGTGTTCGGCGCGCTCACCGCGCGGCGCACCGGCCGGACCGCCGTGATCACCACAGAGGACGGGTCGCTCGGCGCCCGCGGCCTGGTCACCGACGTGCTCAGCCAGGTCATCCACGACGGGCGGACGGACGTCATCTACTCGTGCGGTCCGATGCCGATGCTGCGCGAGGTGACGACCGCGGCGGGCAAGTACGACATCCCCGTGCTCACCTCGGTCGAGGAGTCCATGGCCTGCGGCATCGGGGTGTGCATGACGTGCGTGCTGCCGGTGCGCGGCACCGACGGGATCACCCGCATGGTGCGCTCGTGTGTGGACGGGCCGGTGTTCCGCGCCGACCAGATCCGGTGGGACGACGTGGGCACGATCCCGTTCGACGCGCTCGGCGCGCCCGGCTGGAAGGCCAGGGCCGGCCAGGAGCCGCTGGAGGCCGGTAGTGCAGGTTGACCTGCGGACGAGGCTGTGTCACATCGAGTTGCCCAACCCGATACTTACCGCGTCGGGCTGCGCCGCGTCCGGCCGGGAACTCGCGCAGTTCTTCGACGTTTCCAAGATCGGCGCGGTAGTGACCAAGTCGGTCATGCTCGCGCCGCGCGCGGGCCGCCCGACGGCGCGGATGGTGGAGACCGACAGCGGCATGCTGAACTCCATCGGCCTGCAGGGACCTGGGATCGACGCGTTCTTGCAGCGGGACCTGCCCTGGCTGCTGTCACGCGGCGCGCGGGCGATGGTGTCCATCGCCGGCGGCAGCGTGGACGAGTACGCCGAACTCGCCGGGCGGCTTTCCGAGGCGCCCGGCGTCACCGCGATCGAGGTGAACATCTCGTGCCCGAACGTGGAGGACCGCGGGACGGTGTTCGCGTGCGATCCGGATGCCGCCGCGGCGGTGATGGCGGCGGTCCGCGCGCACGCCAGGTACGACATTCCGGTGTTCGCGAAACTGTCGCCAGACGTGACCGATATCGTGACCGTGGCTCGCTCGTGTGTCGCCGCTGGCGCGGACGGCCTCGCGATGATCAATACCTTGCTCGGCATGGCGATCGACCCCGACACCATGCGGCCCGTACTCGCCGGAATCACCGGAGGCCTGTCCGGCCCGGCGATCCGGCCGGTCGCTGTCCGGTGTATCTGGCAGGTCCGCGAGGCCCTGCCGGACATTCCGATCATCGGGATGGGCGGCGTGCGCACCGGGCGGGACGCGTTCGAGCTCATCCTCGCGGGCGCCGACATGGTCAGCGTGGGCACAGCGATCTTCCATGATCCGTCCGCCTGCCCGCGGATCCTGCGCGAGCTCGAAGAGGAATTGGCCACGCGGGGTGTCGGGCGGCTGCGGGACGTCGTCGGGCTCGCGCATGAGCCAGCAGGTGCCGTGCTGCTCCGCGGTCACAGCGGTCATAGGAAGTCATGAAGGAGGCCAGCCAGATGAGCATCCGGCCGCGCCCCGCGCCCATCGCCGTCGCACTCGACGCACCCGATCTGGAAACGGCGGCGCGGTGGGCGAGCCTGGTCACCCCGCACGTGAGCACGGTCAAAATAGGGCTCGAGCTTTACCTGCGTTACGGGCCGAGCGTGGTGGCGTCGGTGCGCGGCGCGAGCCGGGTCCAGATATTCCTCGACCTGAAACTGCACGACATCCCCGCGACCGTGGCCGGCGCCGCCCGCGTCGTCGGGCGCCTGCGGCCGGCGCTGCTCACCGTGCACGCGGCGGGCGGCCAGGCCATGATCAGGGCCGCGGTGGACGCGGCGCCCGACACACGGATCGCCGCGGTGACCGTGCTCACCTCGCTGAGCGAGGCCGACCTCGCGCAGGCCGGCATCGCGGGTTCCGTGCCTGACGTGGCGCGCAGGCTCGCCGTGGCGTCGGTTGGCGCGGGCGCGCGGGCCCTGGTCTGCTCGCCGAAAGAGGTCGCCGCCGTGCGCGAGGAGGTCGGGCCGGACATCATGCTGATCACCCCCGGGGTGCGCCCGGCGGGGTCGGACAGCCAGGACCAGGCCCGGGTGGCCACCCCGCAGGAGGCGCTCGGCGCGGGCGCCGACCTCCTCGTGATCGGCCGCCCGATCACCAGGGCGCCCGATCCAGGCGCGGCGGCCGCCGCGCTGGCCGCGTCGCTGCGGCGGGGCGCGACGAACCTGTCGTAGCCGCGGCGCAACGTCGTGGTCCGCCGCGCCGGTGAGCGCCGTGACCGCCGCCGTTGCCCCGTGTGCGCCGTGACCGCCGCCGTGTGCGGCATGACCGGCCGCGTGTGCGCAGTGTGTGCCGCCGCCGCGCCCACGTGGTCCCGGCGCTCACGAATTTCGGCTGAGTTTCATGATCGCGGTAACTTTGGCGAAGGGTAAGCGACAAACTTACCGCGATCATGGACGCCATGCGCGGGCGCGGCGCGGCGCGGGACGGGCTGGGCCGGGGACAGCCGCCGGCCACGCGGTCGCATGATGGTCGCGCCACGCGGTCGCATGATGGTCGCGCCGGGCGGTCGCATGATGGTCGCGCCACGCGGCAGCCGTTCGGGATCATTGGGCGGCTGCTGCGGACGGCGGGAGTCACCGGATCACCGCCGTGGCTGCCCGCCGCCCGCCGCCCGCTGACCACGGGCCGGCCGGCATCGCAGCCCCGCGACACGTAAGCTCACCTGTGGGAACCGCGAACCATCCGGCCTGCACGGAGGCTAGATGACCGACGTTTTGGTAACGATGAGTATTCGGTCCTACCCGGATAGTAATATCCGCCAATTTGTGACGTGACGAACACGGGTTTGCGTTGCCTCAAGGGGCACCGAGTCGCTAGGTTCCCCTCCCGACCGCAATTTTTCTACGAAACCCGAGGTGAACCGGCGTGGCTCTTCCTCCCCTCACCCCAGAACAGCGCGCCGCGGCCCTGGAGAAGGCTGCCCAGGCCCGCAAGGAACGTGCCGAAGTCAAGAACAGGCTCAAGCGCGGTGGCACAACGCTGGCCCAGATCCTCAAGGAGGGCCAGACCGAGGACGTCATCGGCAAGATGAAGGTGTCGTCATTGCTCGAGTCGCTCCCCGGCGTCGGCAAAGTACGCGCCAAACAGATCATGGACAGGCTCAACATCGCCGACTCCCGTCGCGTGCGCGGTCTTGGCACCAACCAGCGTGCGGCCCTGGAGAGCGAGTTCGGCGGGGATGAAATCTGACCGAGGCTGAATTTTCCGGAGGCGGGCGAGGGGGCACGGCCGCTTCGCCCGGCGGTCGTGCCTGCGGCCAGCCAGGCACAAGCCAGGTCGGCCGCGAGGCGCGGCTGACCGTTTTGTCGGGGCCGTCCGGCGTCGGGAAGAGCACAGTCATCGCCCGGCTCCGGCAGGCCTACCCGGAGATCTGGCTGTCGGTGTCGGTGACCACGCGGCGGCCACGGCCAGGCGAGGTGGATGGCCGGGAGTACAAGTTCGTCAGCGAGGCCGAGTTCGACCGGCTCATCGCCGAGGGCGAACTGCTCGAGTGGGCCAGATACTCGGGGCACAGGTACGGCACTCCGCGCGCACCCGTTGAGCAGAAGCTCGGTGCGGGCGTGCCCCCGCTGCTCGAGATCGACGTGCAGGGCGCCCGCCAGGTCCGCAGCCGGATGCCGGGGGCGCTCCTTGTCTTCCTCGCCCCGCCGTCGTGGGAGGAACTCGAGCGGCGTCTGCACGAGCGCGGCACCGAGCCACCGGAGGCCGTCAAACACCGCCTCGCCACCGCGCGGGCCGAGCTTGCCGCGGAAAAGGAGTTCGACGTCACGCTGGTCAACACGTCGGTCGATGAGGTGTGCGAGCGGCTGGTAAAGTTGGTCCGCGCTCCAGTGAGTCAGTGACGGATTCCTGAGGCCGTAGCGGCCGTCGCGCACGACGGCCGGGAATCGCAAACCGGAAGGCAGCACGT
>DATFVJ010000201.1:0-10987 GCA_035260365.1 Streptosporangiaceae bacterium | reverse complement strand
ATCGGGCCGCGAGCTGGATATCCCCCGGCCACCGACACCTGCCGTAGCGCAGTCCCGGTCAGCCGCGGTCTGTCCCAGGCGTAGACGCCCGGCCCTGGCAGGAGTTCGACCGCCAGGTTGTCACCGGGACGCAGCGCCACCACGGCGCCACTGTCAGCGGTCGTCAGAACATGGCCCGGCCCGAAGACAGTGGGCGAGGCAGACTGGGTCGCGGTGGGTTCCGCCGGGAACGACCTTACGGCGGGCGACTCGACGACCGTGGTCGTCGCAGGCGAGGGGCCCGAAGCGGCACCCGAACCCGCCGCCGCTCCGCAACCAGCGAGCAGTGCCAGGCTTGCGATGGCCACTATCCGCGCGTGCCGCATTACCCTACCTCCACGTGCCCTGAACATCCCTTCGACGCTGCGGCGCGCTCAGCGGTTCCTCCTCGCTTTGTCGGTGGCTGGCAGCCGCACAGCCTCACCTGTCGGGATCGGCGAAGCGGACGAAGGCACGGAGGTTGGCGAGGCTCTCGCCCCGTTTGGCTCGCCACTGCCACTCCCTGCGGATCGACGCGAACCCGATCTCCAGGGCGGCGTCGAAATTGTCGTCGGCGGCACGCAGCCGAGCAACCGGTCGGCCTCGTCGGGCGTCACCGTAAGAAATCGTCCCTTCTGTTGTTCTTTCGGGTTTGGTGAAACCAGGGGGGTGCGGGGTGGCGCTTGCGGTCGTTCACGATCTGCGCGAGGCGCGCACTTCGGCTGGCCCTGACGAGCTCGCCGCGTTCGAGACCGACGCGCTGCCCCCGCATGACTCATGTGCCCCGGATGTGCCCGGAGAGGTGGGGAGTGATGCTCGTTGGCTGGTCAGAGCACTGTCGGACGACTTCCGTTGGAAGTAATACGGGCCTTCCGCTACCCGCAACGCCGTACGGCTATGACAGCAGTCTGTGCAGTTCGTCGGCGGTCATGCCGACTATCGCGAGGATGCCGCGCAACGTCCCCTTGGGCATGTCATGGCCGGAGTGGACGGGCACGACGACCGTCACGATGGCACATGACGTGGTGGCTTCCACTGATCCTCGTGACAGTGAACCCGCCGCGTTCGAGCGCCTTGACGACCTTTGCGCCGGGGATGGCCGGGACAGGCCGGGCATCAGGCGACGTCGAGGGTCAGTGTCAGCTCAGGAGGCGGCCCGACCTCGGCGATCAGGACGGCGAGCGCGTCTCGCAGGTCGGCGACGGCCGCTTCCGCCGTAGGGCCGTCGCCGACTGCGCCGACGCCGGGGCCGCAGCTGGGCGGACGCGCACCACACCGTCTTCGTCCTGGTCGACGGTATAGAGCACATATACGACACGGCTCACAGCGTGTGTACGAAACCCGGGCGCCGAGCGCGTGGTGGCTCACCGGGCGCGAGTTCTCCGGTTGGGTGCGGAAGTCTGCGAAGCTGTCGTGCGTGGAACTCACTACGGCGATGATCGCCGACGGCGCGCACGTGGCGGACGGCAAGCTGTACATACTGGGCGGCCAGTGGGATCGGCTCACGGTCCCCGCGTTCCCTGCCGCGCACCCGTCGATGGCTGTCGTCCTGGTGATCAGGGTCGAGTACACCGAGGCGCTCGAGACCCACCGGCTCAACGTCGAGCTTGTGCTCGACGGGAAGCAGCAGGGCGTCCGGGCAACCGGTGAACTGGCGACCGGGCACGCGCCCACACAGGCCCGCGGCGCGCCGTCGTTCGTGTCGCTCGCGCTGCCGTTCAGCAACGTCGCGTTCGAGGCGCCGGGCCGGCACGAATGGGTCGTCACCATCGACGAGCACGAAGTCGGCCGGCTGCCGATCGACGTCGTCCAGCTCGCGATGCCGGGCAGGCCTGCGCGCCCCCAGTCGCCCAACGGAGGGTAGTGCCGCCGCGGCAGGCGCTCCCCGGGCTCCCCGGGCTCCCCGGGCTCCCCGGGCGCCCCGGGCGGCCCGGGCGGCCGGTCAGCCTCGCCGCGGCGGCCGCTGCTCGAGTTTTTCTATGATCAGCCGGTACAGCTGCCGCGGCCGGCCCGGCTGCGGGGACCTGTTCGGCGGCAGCGGCCACGCCAGCCCTTCCTCGACCAGGACGCGCAGCAGGCGCCGGGCGGTGCGCGGCGTCACGCCGAGCAGCTTGCCCGCCGCCTCCGCGTCCACGGTCAGCGAGCTTTCCTCGGTGGACAGCTTGTCGGCCAGCCTGGCCAGGGTCTCGATGCCCTTCGGCTGGCCGGGCGCGGGCAGGCGCGTCGACGGCCGTGGCGGCGGTACCAGCGCACGTCCTTCGCGGTCGAGTGCGAAACCGTGCGGGCCGCGGCCGGACTGGGCCCGGGTGAGCGCCGCCCGCGCGTGCGTCTCCGCCTCCTGCGCGCTGCGGCCCATGCCGACGCCCACCTCCAGTTCGACGCCGAGTTCGGCCTGGGCCCGCTCCACGAACGGCGGAACGCGGAATCCTTCCGTCACCGCGGCCAGCGACCCGCGGGTGGCGGCGACGAGGAAGCAGTGCTCGCCCACGGGCATGACCGCCCCGCCGATCCGCTGCGCGTCCTGCAGGAGCAGCCGGTGCACCGTGAGCCGCAACTCGTCCCGCCAGTACCTGGGCGCGGTCCGGCGCGCGGTCTCCCGCAGGGTCGGCACGTCCACGACCACCACGGCCAGTGCCGCCTCCTCGAGCCGGTGATGCGCGCCGAGCAGCGCCGCGGCGTGCAGCGCGGACCTGATCGAGCTTCCGGTGGACCGCACCGTGATGGCCGGGACACCCGACGCGGCCAGCCGCTGCGCGACCGCGTGCACGCAGGTAAGTGCCACCGTCGTCTCGTTGCGCCGCCAGAGCCGCTCGTGGAAGGCGGCGAGCGTGGCGGCGCTGGCCACTTCCTCGCGCGCGTGCACGTGCTCGGCGGACATCCCGATCTCGGCGTACACCTCGTCGATATCGGACCGGGCCAGCACGTCCAGGCTGATCCTGGTCAGGTCGAAGCGCGCGTCCAGGCTCGCGCGCAGCAGCGCGGTGCGCAGTGCGGCGCCGTTCAACGGCACGAAGGTCGCGGGGCCTGAGATCGCACCCGCGCGCCGCGCGTACTCGTAGGGGACGGGGCTGGCGAACAAGCAGACATCGACGCTCGAGCCGAGCCTGCCCGCCTTCTCCGCCGCTTCGTGCTCGTCGCGGTAGGCGGCCGCGACCAGCCGCGCGGCGAGGCCGAAGCCGGACCAGGACGCGCCGGTCACCGCCCCACCAGGCCCTGGTGAGACCGGGCCCGTCAGCGGGCTGCCGCCCTGTGCCACACCTCCCGGGCTGCCCGGCAGCCCGGACGGTGCGTAGATACCGCTCCCCGTGCCGGACAGCATGACCCGCTCGACCACGTCGTGCGGTCCGACGATCCCGATGGTCAGCTCGCCCGGACCCGGCCGGTGGCTGCTCATCTCAGGTCCCCCGACGATCCCCGCAGCCGCGTGCGCGTTCGCCGGCGGGTGAACCGGCCATGAATGCCCACGTTGGCTAAGACGCCGGTGCGTGCTGCTGACATCGTCCCCTGAGCTCCCAACGTCCAAGTCATCTACGCGGTGTGACCACCTGATCGTACATTTAGTAACTCATAGAGAAGATCGTGGGAAAGGTGGCGGACGTGACGCACATGTACAGATTGTGCCCAAACGTGCTTAGACCGCGACTATGACCAGGTAAAACGTGACGTGGAAGTGACGATCCAGCTCAGTTGCCCCGCTAGCTGTTAATTTCACGCGTGATGTCCGCGCCGAGCGCGGTGAGCCGCTCCGCGACAGAGGCGTGGCCCCGGTCGATCAGGTACCCGGGCGCCACGATGGTCTCGCCCTCCGCGACGAGTCCCGCGAGGACAAGGGCGATCCCGGTGCGGAGATCGTGCGCGACGACCTCGGTGCCGTGCAACTGCACCGGTCCGTGCACGATCGCCACGTCGCCGTCGACCTCGATCTTGGCGCCCATCTTGTTGAGCTCGCCGACCAGGGTGTAGCGGCCGTCGTAAATGGTCTCCCTGATATAGCTCGTCCCGTCTGCGAGGCAGCTCAGGGCCATGATCGGCGACTGGAGGTCGGTCGCGAAACCCGGGTACGGGCTCGTGATCACGTTGATCGGCCGCAGCGGCCGTTCCTGGCGCACCTGCAGGATGGCCCCGTGAATGGCGAACTCCACGCCCATCTGCTCGAGCTTCCACCTGAAGACGCCGAAGTGCTCGAGTGACGCGCCGACCAGGCTGAGCTCGCCGCCGGTGATCGCCGCTGCCATCGCGAAGACGCCCGCGTCGATGCGGTCGGGCATCACCGTGTGCTCGACGGCGGTCAGCTGATCCACGCCGTGCACGGTGACGAATCCGGTTCCGCCGCCGGTGATGCGCGCACCCATCTTGGTCAGGAACGCGATGACGTCGAGCACCTCTGGCTCGAGCGCGGTGTTGTCGATCACCGTGGTCCCCGGCGCCATCGCCGCCGCCATGATCAGATTCTCGGTGCCGGTGTGAGACGGCGTGTCGAGGTACAGATGCGCCCCGCGCAGGTTCCCCGCCTTGATGTGGATGACGCTGTCGCCCTCGGCCACGGTCGCGCCGAGCCGCGCGAACCCGCGGTAGTGGAAGTCGAGGTTGCGGCTGCCCAGATGGCAGCCGCCGATGCCCTCGATGACCGCCTCGCCGAGCCGGTGCAGCAGGGCGGGCACGAAAAGCACGGAGCCGCGGAACCTGCGGGCGATCTCGGCGGGCAGGACCGGGCTGGTCAGGTGCGACGCGTCCACCACCAGCGTGCGCTCGGGCTCGTGAAACTCGACCCGCGCACCGACCGCCTGCGCGAGCTCGACCGCGCGGCGCACGTCCTCGATCGGCGGCACGTTCCGCAGCACTGTCCGTCCCTCGTCCGCGAGCAGCGACGCGGCGATCATCTTCAGCGCGGCATTCTTGGCGCCCTGCACGAAGACGGTGCCATGCAGCGGGGTTCCCCCCCGCACTCGGTAGCGCAACTCGGGGCCGATGGTCATGTGGATACAGCTCCTGTTCGAGGGTGACGCACAAGGCCTGCGGCGAACGTTGCCCAGTATTGCATCGGTGCGGCCCTGGGTCCGCCAAGGTGCCGGATCACGCCGACGGCGGTGTCAGCGGAGCCGCGCGAGGCGCTCGAACACCACGCCCAGCCTGGCGAGATAGGGTTCCGGGCGGAAAATCTCAGCCAGCCGCGCCTCGTCGAGCGGCTGCCCGTGGGCCGCCGCGACCTTGCGCAGCGTCTCACGCAGCGGCGTGCCCGTCTGCCACGTATCCATCGCCGCGGCCTGGACGAGTGCGTAGCTGTCCTCCCGCGACATCCCGGCCCTGACCAGGTCGAGGAGCACCCCGGAGGTGTAGATCAGGCCGCCGGTGGCATCCAGGTTGGCGCGCATCCGCGCCGTGTCCACGGCCAGATCCCGCATCAGCCCGGTGGTCAGGTGCAGCAGATAGTCGGTGACGATCGCCGCGTCGGGCAGGGCCACCCGCTCGGTGCTCGAATGTGAGATATCTCGCTCGTGCCACAGCGGTATCCCTTCGAGCACGGGCGTGGTCAGGCCGCGGACGATCCTGGCCAGACCGCAGATGCGCTCCGAGCGGATCGGGTTCCGCTTGTGCGGCATCGCGGAGGAGCCCTTCTGGCCCCGCCCGAACGGCTCCGCGAGTTCGCGGACCTCGGTGCGCTGCCCATGCCTGATCTCGAGCGCCACCGCCTCGCACACGGTGGCGGCCAGCGCCAGCGTGCCCACCCATTCGCCGATGCCGTCACGCATCACCACCTGGGTGGCCACGTCGGCGGGCCGCAGGCCGAGTTCGGCCATGACCTCCGCCTCGATCGCCGGATCGATGTTGGAGTACGTGCCGACCGGCCCGGACAGCTTGCCCACGGCGACCGCTTCGCGCGCGCGGCGCAGCCGGTCACGGCAGCGCGCCATCGCGAAGGCGAAGTCGGCGACCCGGTGCCCCCAGGTGTCGGGCTCGGCGTGGATACCGTGGGTGCGGCCCGGCCGCACGCTTTCCGCGTGCGCGAGCGCGTGGTCGCGCAGGACGGCGACAAGCTCGTCCGCCTTCGTCAGCAGGAGGTCGGTGGACTGCGTGAGCTGCAGTGCGAGCGCCGTGTCGAGCAGGTCGGACGAGGTCATGCCGAAGTGGACGTAAGCCGCGGCGCTGCGCGGGCTCGTGTTGTCGGCCCAGGCGGTGAGGAAGGCGATCACGTCGTGCTCGGTGACCGCCTCGACCTCGGCGACCGCCGCTGGTGTGGGCGGCGCCGCCGCGCGCACCGGCTCGACGCTGTCGGCGGGCACCGTGCCCGCCCTGGCGTGCGCGGCGAGGACCAGCGTCTCCACCTGGCTCCACAGCTCGTACTTGTGCGCCTCGCTCCAGATCCGCCCCATCTCGGGCAGCGTGTACCGCTCGATCACATGCTCTATTCTCCCGCATCGCCGCCGCTGCCGTTGCCGCCGCTGGCGCCGCCAGCGGCGGCAACGGCGGCGGCTACACCGGCCAGCGGCGTTCCGCCATGGGCATGAGCACGAGCACGGCGACGAGCGCGATCAACTGGGCCTCCACCGCGAGCAAGGCCCCGATCAGCGTGGTCGCAAGCGCGGCGGCGGCCGCGGCGGACCGGATGGCCGACGGCCCGATGCGCAGGACGCGGCGGAACCCGACGGTCCCGGCCAGGAAGAGCGCCACCCCCCTCCGGCCAGCGCCAGGCCGGGCCGGCGCCTGCGCGGTCACGCGCGGGCGGCTGGACGGGTGTCATGGACCGGGCAACACGGGGCCGGGCAACACCGAGCCGGGCGGCTCAGCATTCAACGCCGCGGCGCGCTCGGCGATGTCGGACCTGTACCAGCCGCCGCGCAGGCGGACGAGGCGCACCGCCTCGTACGCGGCGGACCGCGCGGCGGCAAGATCGGTCCCGCTGCCGACGACGTTGAGCACCCGGCCGCCGGCCGACACGACCTGGCCCGCCCCGTCGCGCGAGGTGCCTGCGTGCAGCACGTACGCATGCGGCAGCCGTTCGGTATCCGCGAGCGCCGCTATCACGTCCCCCGTCACGGGCCGGCCCGGATAGCCCTCGGCGGCGACCACCACGGCGACCGCGGCGCCCGCTGCCCACCGCGGCGGCGGTGCGCCCGCCAGCGTGCCGGTGGCGGCGGCGTGCAGCAGCCCGGCCAGCGGCGAGGCCAGCCGGTCGAGCACGACCTGCGTCTCCGGGTCGCCGAACCGTGCGTTGAACTCGACCACCCGGGTGCCGCGCCGGGTCAGCGACAGCCCGGCGTAGAGCACGCCCTGGTAGGGGGCGCCGCGGCGGCGGAGTTCGGCCACGGTCGGCCCGATCACGGCCGCGGTCACCTCCTCGGCCAGCCCCGGCGGCGCCCAGGGCAGCGGTGCGTAGGCGCCCATCCCCCCGGTGTTGGGCCCCTGGTCGCCGTCGCGGGCGCGCTTGAAGTCCTGCGCGGGCAGCAGGGGCAGGACGGCGGTGCCGTCGCAGAGCGCGAACAGCGACACCTCGGGGCCGTCGAGGAACTCTTCGATGACGACCCGGCCGCACGCGGCCGCATGGGCCTCGGCCGCGGCGCGATCGGCGGTCACGACGACGCCCTTGCCCGCCGCGAGGGCGTCGTCCTTCACCACATACGGCGGGCCGAAATGATCGAGCGCTGCCGCGACCTCACCGGGTGTGCCGCACACCAGCGCCGAGGCGGTCGGTACCCCGGCCGATCTCATGACGTCCTTGGCGAAGGCCTTCGACCCCTCGATTCTCGCCGCCGCCGCGCCGGGGCCGAAGGTCGCGATCCCGCTCGCCCGCAGCGCGTCAACGACGCCGGCGACAAGCGGTGCCTCCGGGCCGACGACGACGAGCCCGGGCGCGAGCCTGCGGGCCAGGGCGGTCACCGCCGCGGGATCCGCCGGGTCGGCGGCGTGATTGTCCGCGATCGCCGCCGTGCCCGCGTTGCCCGGTGCCACGTGCAGCCCGGTCACGCCGGGGTCGCGGCTCAGCGTGCGGGCGAGCGCGTGCTCCCGGCCACCTGACCCGAGGATGAGGACCCGCACCCGAGGAGCGTACTCTCAGATGAGCGGGCGGATCTGGATCGTCTGGTCGCGGCCGGGGCCGACGCCGATCGCGGCGACCGGCGCGGCGATCATCTCCTCCAGCGCCCGTACGTACGTCTGCGCGTTGCGCGGCAGTTTGGTGAACGAGCGGGCGGCGGTGATGTCCTCCCACCAGCCGTCGAGGTACTCGTAGACGGGTTTGGCGTGGTGCAGGCCCGTCTGGGTCATCGGCATCTCGCTGTGCCTGGTCCCGTCGATCTCGTAGGCCACGCACACCGGTACCCTGTCGAGGCCGGACAGCACGTCGAGCTTGGTCACGAAGTAGTCGGTGATCCCGTTGACCCGGGTCGAGTACCTGCCGATCACCGCGTCGAACCAGCCCGTCCGGCGGCTCCGGCCGGTCGTCACCCCGTACTCGCCGCCGGCCTTGCGCAGGAACTCACCTTGCGCGTCGTGCAGTTCGGTGGGAAAGGGGCCAGCGCCCACGCGGGTCGTGTACGCCTTCAGGATGCCGATCACCTTGGTGATTGCGGTGGGGCCGATGCCCGATCCCACGCAGGCTCCGCCCGCGGTGGGAGAGGACGAGGTGACAAACGGGTAGGTGCCGTGGTCCACGTCGAGCATGGTCGCCTGCGCGCCTTCGAGCAGCACCACCTTGCCCGCGTCGAGCGCCTGGTTCAGCAGCAGGCTCGTGTCGGCGACGTACGGGCGCAACTGCTCGCCGTAGCGGACGTACTCGGCGGCGACCGGGTCCACGTCGATGCCGCGGCGGTTGTACACCTTGGTCAGCAACTGGTTCTTCTCACGCAGCGCGAGTTCGAGCTTCTGCCGCAGGATGCCGGGGTCGAACAGGTCCTGGACCCGTATCCCCATCCTCGCGATCTTGTCGCCGTAGGCAGGCCCGATGCCACGGCCGGTGGTCCCGATTCTCGCCTCGCCGAGGTAGCGCTCGGTGACCTTGTCGAGCGCCCGGTGGTGCGGCATGATCAAATGCGCGTTGGCCGAGATCAGCAGGCGCTGGCACGACACGCCGCGCTTGCGCAGGTCGTCGATCTCGCGCAGGAGCACCGCCGGGTCGATGACCACGCCGTTGCCGATGACCGGGATCACCCGGGGCGAGAGCACGCCGGACGGGAGCAGGTGCAGCGCGTAGGTCTCCTCCCCGATCACGACCGTGTGGCCCGCGTTGTTTCCCCCCTGGTAGCGCACCACGTAGTCGACGCTCTCGCCGAGCAGATCGGTCGCCTTGCCCTTGCCCTCGTCTCCCCACTGGGCGCCCGCGAGCACGATGGCAGGCACTGCGCAAACCCCTCCCCTTCAGCCGCCCGCGAGCGCGGCGACGGCTTCCTTGCTGCTGTCACGCAGGAACTGCTCGCACCGGCGCGCCTCGTCATCCTCGCCGATGGCGGACGCCGCCCGGCCGAGAACATACAGCGAGGTAAGGAAACCGCGGTTCGGCTCGTGCTGCCATGGGATCGGGCCCTGGCCGCGCCATCCCGACTTGCGCAGCAGATCGAGGCCGCGGTGATAGCCGGTGCGCGCGTACGCGTAGGCCGTGATCGCCTCGCCCTGGCGCAGCGCACGCTCCGCCAGGGCCGCCCACGCTGCCGGGTACGCAGGGAACTCGGCGGCGACCGCGGCCGGGTCCGTGCCCGCCGTCAGTGCCCGCCGTGCCTGCGGATTGTCCGGGAGCGCCGCGGGCGGCGGGCCCGCGAGCAGGTTGTCGTGTGCCATCTCAGCCGAGCCGCTGGCCGGCCGACATCAGGTCGTCGCACGCCTCAGCGACGCGGGCGGCCATGCCGGCCTCGCCCACCTTGCCGTAGGCGCGCGGGTCGTAGTCCTTCTTCCTGCCGACGTCGCCGTCGATCTTGAGCACGCCGTCGTAGTTGGTGAACATGTGGCCCGCGATCGGCCGGGTGAACGCGTACTGCGCGTCGGTGTCCACGTTCATCTTGACGACCCCGTAGGAGATCGCCTCCCTGATGTCCTCGAGCGCGGAGCCTGACCCGCCGTGGAACACGAGGCTGAACGGCCTGCTCACGCCGTACTTGGCCCCGACGGCCTCCTGGATCTCCTTCAGGATCGTCGGCCGGAGCTGCACGTGCCCCGGCTTGTAGACGCCGTGCACGTTGCCGAACGTCGCGGCCAGAATGTAGCGGCCGCGCTCGCCGAGACCGAGGGCCTCCGCGGTGGCGAGGGCGTCCTCGGGCGTGCTGTAGAGCTTCTCGTTGAACTCGCCGACGACCCCGTCCTCCTCGCCGCCGACGACGCCGATCTCGAGCTCCATGATGATCTTCGCCTTGGCGCACTCGGCGAGCAGTTCGGCGGCGATCCGCAGGTTCTCCGGGAGCGGCACGGCGGACCCGTCCCACATGTGGGACTGGAACAACGGGTCCTCACCCCGGGCGACGCGTTCCTGTGAGAGCTTGATCAGCGGGCGCATGTAGCCGTCGAGCTTGCCGGGCGGGCAGTGATCCGTGTGCAGCGCGATCTGCACCGGGTACTTGCCGGCCACCGTGCGGGCGAACGCGGCCAGCGCGGCGGCGCCCGTCACCATGTCCTTGACCCCGGCACCGGACAGATACTCCGCGCCACCGGTCGATACCTGGACGATTCCGTCACTTTCCGCGTCCGCGAAACCGCGCAGCGCGGCATTGAGCGTCTGGCTGGACGTGACGTTGATCGCCGGGTACGCGAAACCGTGTTCCTTGGCCCGGTCGAGCATCTGCGCATAGACCTCTGGGGTCGCGATCGGCATGTCGGGACAACTCCCTCCGCGGCTTCGTGCGCGTTCTGGCGTTACCCCAGTATCTCTGAGCCGTGCGCGCGCGGTGAAATCGCGTGCCGCGGGTACCGCTGCGACCCGTGCACTCACAGCCTGTCACTGCACCTCACCGGTCCCGGTGGTCAGAGAAGTTACCAAGGTACGGCGGGA
>DATFVJ010000200.1:0-13204 GCA_035260365.1 Streptosporangiaceae bacterium | reverse complement strand
CATAGCCGGGGTACCACCCGTTGGGCACCATGACGCCCGCCGTATTGCCCGCTCCGACCGCCTTGACGAACGTCGTGCCCTGGTCAGGCCCGCCCGTCGCGATGACGATCTTCGGGTTGTAGTGCTGCTGCACGAAGGCCTGGATGAACGCCGAGATGGTCGGCACGTCGACCGAGCCGACGACGACCGCCTGTGCGCGAGCCGCGGCGACGTTGTTCGCGATGGGCGCGTAGTCGGTGACCTCCTCGGGGAACGCCTTCGAATAGACCGTCTTGACCCCGTCTGCCTGCAGCATCTGCTGCATGAGCTGCACCTGCGGCTGGGTGAAGATGTTGGTGCTCGTCGGGTACGACGCCGTGGTGGGCCGCTGGCTGGCGGGCAGCGACGCGATCCAGTTGGCGAAGGGCACCAGCGAGTCCTTGACCGGCAGGCTGACGTCGAACAGGTTGTGCAGGCCGTTGCCGAAGACCGCGGGCGCGCCGCCCGCGCCCTCCACGAACGCGTAGCCGTACCGGTTCGCGACCTGCGACGCCGGCGCGGTGAGCAGGGAGGAGAAGGGCCCGAAGAGCAGGTTCACGTGGTTGACGTTGATCAGCTTCTGGTAGTTGGTCACCACCTGGTTCGGGCTGCTCGCGTCGTTCAGGATCGTCAGCTTGACCTGCCGCCCGAGCAGCCCGCCACCGGCGTTCACATCGCTCGCCCAGAGCTGGTAGCCCTTCTGGAATGCCTGGCCGTCGGCCGAGAAGTCCCCGGAAAGGGAAAGCGAGGCGCCGATGAGGATCGGCCCTTTTCCGCCGGAGGCACTGCTGCCGCCGCTGCCCCCGCAGCCGGCGAGGACGCTCACAGCCACGACGGTGAGGACGGCAAGGTGACACAATCGGACTGGACGACGTAGGCCCATCACCAGTCCCTCCTTCCTTCTGCGGCCCCAGCGGCCCGGGCTTCGGCCCCGTCCACGGCGTGCCACACGGCGGCCAGCACCGTCGGACAACCACTATCGGATGACCACAATCGTTTGCACAAGTGCCGCATCATACGCGCTCCTCCGTCAATGGTGATCCAGATCGTACTGCGGATATGTCAGATCTTGTGACCGCAATCGTGTGCAAAACCCGTGCCTCACCGCGCCCGGTCACATGCTGTCCGCCGCCGCCGCCTCCTCCTCCTAGTCGTGCCCGGCCGGCGCGGTGGAGCCGCGCACGACCAGCTCAGGCGCGAGGAAGAGCATCTTGACACCCGCCGGGGCGCCGGGCTGCCCGATCCGCTCGAGCAGGATTTGCGCGGCCTCGGTGCCGACCTGATAGTGCGGGAACCTGACCGAGGTCAGCGGCGGACATAGCCGGTCGATGAACGGCATGTCGTTGAACCCCACCACGGAGACGTCGTCCGGGCACCGGAGCCCGGCTTCCTCGAGCGCCGAGTAACAGCCGACGGCGAGCATGTCGTTCGCGGCGGCCACCGCGCTCCAGCGGCGCGGTCCGCGCAGGAGCGCACGGCCGCAGCGCAGGCCTTCCTGGATCGAATAGGACGCCGCGTACGTGATCGCGCCGTCGCCTGCGTCGAGCCCGCCCGCCGCGAGGCCCGCCATGAACCCGCGGAGGCGGCTCGGGCCGGTGGACACGTCCTGCGGCCCGGCGACATAGGCGATACGGCGGTGCCCGAGGCCGGCCAGGTGGGAAGCGACCAGATTGCTGCCGCGCTCGTTGTCGACGCAGACCGCGGGAAAGCTGTAACCCTCTGTCACCCGGTTCACGAGCACGATCGCAAGCTCGGCGCGGGCCGCTTCGGCAAGCACCGGATCCCTCAGCCGAGCGGTGGCGAGCACGAAGCCGTCCACGTGCCTGGCCCGCATCTGCTCGAAGACCAGGCGCTCCCGCGCGGCGTCGCCGTCCGTGTTCCCGATCAGCGCGACGTAGCCCGCGTCGGCCAGGCGGTCTTCGAGGCCGCGGATGATCGGCGGGAACAGCGGGTTCGTCAGGTCGGGTATCAGCACGCCGATCGTGTGCGATCTTCTGGTGCGCAGGTTGCGGGCCATGGGGTTCGGCCGGTAACCAAGGGACTTCGCCGCCTTGAGGACCCGGCGGGCCGTCTTGTCGCTCACCAGAATCCGGGTCTCCGGATTGAGCGCACGCGACGCCGTGGCCGGGTGCACGTGCGCCGCGGCGGCGACATCCCTGATGGTCACGGGCGGGTCGGGCATCGTCACCTTCCCCTCCGCGAGCGCGCGAGCGCGCTCGGCGCCGTTGAGGCATGCTATCTGGCTAGTTATTCTCCCATCAGGGCCGCGACGTGCTATTTCTCCCGAACGGCTGCCGCGGATGCGGCATCCATTGGTGCGGGGGGCCGGCTAGCCCCGGGGACGCCCCCCGGGCTGGCACAGCCCTACGGCTGCCGCACGCCGCGCCCAGCACGCGACTGCGGATCCCGCGGGGCTCATGCCGCCCGCGGCCGGGCGGGAGGAAGGATCGCCATGCCAGACCATGGCCGGGACGTGAAGTTCGGTTACTTCCTCGTCCCGGACGTGAGCGAACCGCTCGTCGCCACCGCGCAAGAGGTGGAACGGCTCGGGCTGGACTACGTCGGCGTTCAGGGCTGGTGGCGGGCCGGGCTTACCGCCGGCCGACGCCGCTCGCCGTCCCCGAGGAAGTTCTGCGGCCGGCCCTGATCGCGCTGGCCGCCACCCCGGAGAGCAGCGAGATCACCGCGAAACCGACGATCAGGTTGAGGATGGACGTGAAGACCTTGCTCGACGTGGGAGCGGACTGCGTGAACGGTGCCGCGGCCGCGACCAGATCGGCAAGCGCCGCGATCCAGACGAAGAACGTGATGGGCCGGGGCGCACCGAGCAGGAGCACGTGCAGGAGCGCGGTGGCGACAAGCGTCGCCGCCGCGGCCAGACCGGCGTACACAGCAGTGGACGAGTTCCCCAGATTGCTCGCCGTCTTCGGCGCGAGCACCGAGATGTTGAGAACTCCCCGGGCGATGAACACGCCCGCGACCACGATCAGAGCCGCCACCACAGCCGTCGCGATGCCACCCGTCCAGAGCCGGGCGGCGTTCGGGGTCACCGGCTGGTCGTCGAGATCCATATCCTCGGGAATGACGATGGCGGCACCTCCTACCAAGGGCGGCTTGCGCGGGAACGCCACCTGCGGGCACGCATTGCGGCCACGCATTGCGGCAGCGCTCACGCTCAGCTTCATGGTGTCACGCAGGTCCCACATCCTCAATCCTGGTAGTCAACAGGTGCGGGGGGCACCCTGGAACGGTCAGGTCCGCCGCGCTCCAGGAGGCGCAGATGCTCGCAGCGTTCTCGATCACACCGCTCGGCGTGGGTGACGGCGTCGGCGAGTACGTCGCCGACGCCGTCAAGATCGTCCGTGCCAGCGGCCTGCCGAACCGGACCGACGCCATGTTCACGACCGTCGAGGGCGAGTGGGACGAGGTGATGACCGTGATCAAACACGCCGTGGACGCCGTCGCGGCGAACGCGCCGCGAGTGTCGCTCGTCCTCAAAGCCGACCTGCGGCCGGGAGTCACCGGCGCGCTCACCGCCAAGGTCGAATCGGTGGAGCGGCACCTGCGCGGCTGACCCAGCGCCGCGCACCCGCGAGATACGCCCTCGGCGCACGCGCCACACCCGTTCGGGTGCGTCACTTAGAGTCGGATCATGCCAGACTCCGCTGACGACGCCTTCGTGTCCGCCGCCCGCGCGATCCTCGACGGCATGCTCGAACGCCGGCCAGAACTGGCCACCGAACTCGGGGACCATCGCTACGACCACGAGCTGACACCGGGCACGCCCGCGTACTACGACGAGGCGATCCGCTGGTGCGGCGACCGGCTCGGCGACCTGAGGGCGATCAGCATGGACCGGATGTCACCGCAGAACCGGGTGGACGCGCAGATTCTCGCGAACCGGCTCGAGCTGATCCGCTTCAACATGGGCGAGTTGCGCGATCCCGAGTGGAATCCGCTGAGCGCGAATCCGGGCCGCGCGATCTACCTGCTGCTCGCACGGGATTTCGCCCCCCTTCCCGAACGGCTGCGCTGCGTGGCGCGCCGCCTGGCCGCGATCCCTGGTGCCCTCGCGGCCGCCCGCCAGGTGGCGGGCCCCATGCCGGCCATCCATCTGCAGACCGCGCTCATCCAGTTCGGCGGTACCGCCCATTTGGTCGGCGTGGAACTTGACCATGCGATCGCGGCCGCGCCCGCGGCGCCCGCCAAGGCCGCGGCGGAGATCGCGGCCGCGAGGTCCGCCGCGCTCGACGCGACCGAGGAACATCTGCGCTGGCTGCGGCAACGGCTGGCGGACGCGGAACGGGACGGCGGCGGACGTGATCCACGGCTCGGTGCGGAGTTGTTCTCGCGCAAGCTGCGCCTCACCCTGGACGCCGAGTCCGACGCCGGTGAGATCGTGTCCCGCGCCGAGTCGGACCTGGAGCGCGTTACCGCCGAGATCACCGAGACGGCCGCGCGGCTGACCGGCGCCAGCCCGCGGACCGAGGGGCTGGTCCGGCGCGTGCTCGATTCGCTCGCCACCGACGTACCTGACAACACCACGATCCTGGCGCTGGTGCGGCGCGCCTTCGGCGAGCAGCGCGAGTTCGTGCACAGCCGCGACCTCGTGACCACCTACGACGACGACCCGGTCGAGGTGATCGAGATGCCGGAGATCGACCGGGGCATCTCGGTCGCGTACTGCGATCCGCCCGGCCCGCTCGAGCAGGACCATGGGCCGACGTTCGTCGCGGTCTCCCCGACTCCGCAGGACTGGTCGCGGGACCGGATCGACTCCTTCTACCGTGAGTACAACAAGTACATGGTCCACAACCTCGTGGTCCACGAGGGGATGCCCGGCCATGTCCTCCAGCTGCAGCACTCGCAGCGGTTCGCCGGGGATACGCCGATCAGGGCGGCGCTGCGGTCGGGTTCGTTCGTGGAAGGCTGGGCGGTCTACTCGGAACAGCTGATGGCCGAGCATGGCTATCCCGGTGAGGGGAACCCGGACGCCATCCGCATGCAGCAGCTGAAAATGCAGCTGCGGATGATCATTAACACCATTCTCGACGCGCGGGTGCACTGCGACGGCATGACGCAAACCGAGGCGATGGCGCTCATGACCGGCCGCGGGCATCAGGAGGAGGGCGAAGCGGCTGGTAAGTGGCGCCGCACGCTGCTGACCTCCGCGCAGCTTTCGACGTACTATGTCGGCTTCACGGAGGTCAATGACCTCGCCGCGGAGTTGCGCGGCGCTCATCCCGGGTGGCCGGAGCGCAAGGTGCACGACATGATGCTCGCCCACGGCTCACCTGCCGTGCGGTACCTGCGCACCCTGCTGCCACCGGCCGGGTAACCGGCGCTGCTTGCTACTCCTTGCGCCCGACACCACCGAAGGCGCCGAACCTCTCCGGGTGCTCGTCAACGTCGCCTGGCGCGTCGGGCCGCCACAGCGGCAGGTGGACGAGCCCGGGCTCGACGAGGGTGAAGCCGCGGAACTGATCGAGGATCTCCGCCTTTGAGCGCAGCACGATCTCGGTCGCGGTACGGGCTGAGAGCTTCTGCGCCTCGACGACCTCGGGCGGCTGATCCTCGTAGGTGACGTGCGAAATGACCACATAGCTTCCCGGCACGACGGCGTCGCGCAACTGGCCGACGATTCCCGGCGGGTCGTCTTCGTCGTGGATGAAGTGCATGATCCCGGCGAGCAGGATGCCGACCGGCTCGCTCAGGTCGAGCAGACCGAGCAACTGCGGATCGGAGAGGATCTTCTGCGGTTCCCGCACATCCGCGTGCAGCACGGCGACGCGCTCGTTGCCCGCCAGGATCGCCGTGCTGTGCGCGACCGCGACCGGATCGATGTCGACGTAGACAACGCGGGCTTCCGGCACGATCTGCTGCGCGATTTCGTGCACGTTTCCGACCGTCGGAATACCCGAGCCAATGTCGAGAAACTGACGTATGCCCGCGTCAATCAGGTAACGGACCGTGCGGCGCAGGAAATCACGCCCGGCCCGCATGGTGTCCCCCACGTTGGGCGTCATCCGCGCGATTTCTTCGGCCAGCGCCCGGTCGACGGCGAAATTGTGCGCACCGCCGAGGAAGTAGTCATAGACGCGTGCGGCGCTCGGCGCGTCGACGTCAACGTCGTCCGGTGCCCAGTCGGGCCGGCTGTCGGTCATGGCCATCCCCATCCATCGTGCCCAGCGGTCAGCGTAGCGGTACGTGCCTGCCGGGAGCCCGTTTTGGATGATGCCGAACCGCGCTCGCCGCCTGGATACAGAAAGTATCATTGTGAACGCAAGTAGTCATTGTGTACGCATGGCGCGTGTGTTATCAGGTCCAGGAGCATCATGAGCGACAAGCGCCCGGACGGGTTGACCGGCGGCCGATCCGATCCGGACGTGCCCGGTGACCGCCGCGGCCAGTTGGTCGCCGAGTGGGCCAGGACGCTCGCAAAGACCAGCCACGTGCCGATGAGCTGGGCCGAGATACTGCGGCTGCTCGGCCATCTGGCCGGGCGGGTGGCCGATATCGGGTGCGGCACGCCGTTTCACCCGCGGGCGGCGCAGGCGGTCGGGGCGGCACTCGTGGACGCGCATTTCGTGGGCTTTGAGGCACTTGGCCCCAGCCTCACCGCGTTCGGGCAGATCATGCGCGAAACGTTCGCGTCGGATCCGCAGCCAGATTCCGGCGCACGGCTCGGCGCCGTCCAGGAGGCGATAGCCACCGGCTACGTCCGCGCGTTGCGCGAGCGCACGCTGGCCGAGCAGGAGTCGATCAGGCGGGCGGAGATCGCCGCGCGGCGGCGCGCCGAGGATGCGTTGCGCGCGAGCGAAGCGCAGTTTCGCGCGGTGTTCACCGAGGCCGCCATCGGCATCGGGCTCGCCGATCTCGACGGGCGCGTCGTCCAGGGAAATCCGGCGTTCGCGCGCATGCTCGGCTATACGCCCGCCGAGTTCGCCGAGCTGAAGGTGACCGACTTCACCCTGCCCGAGGACGCACCCGGAATGTGGGCGAGCTACGCGGCCATGATCAGGGGCGAACTGGACTGCGTCCGCATCCAGAAGCGCTACCTGCGCAAGGACGGTGGCTTCGTCTGGACCAACCTCACCGCCTCACTGATCAGGGACGCCCGGGGCGAGCCGCGGTACACGCTCGCACTGGTCGAGGATGTCTCCGACCGCCGCGTACTCGAAGAGCGGCTGCGGTACCAGGCGTTGCACGATCCGCTGACCGGCTTGCCCAACCGCACACTGTTCTTCGAACGTCTCACCACGGCGCTCGCCAACCCGGACGGGCGGATCGGCATCTGCTACCTCGACCTCGACGCTTTCAAGCTCGTCAACGACACGCTTGGCCACCACATCGGCGACCAATTGCTGATCGGCATCGCCGAGCGCATCGACCGGGCCGTCGCCGAGTCCAACGGGCTCACCGCCCGCATGGGCGGGGACGAGTTCGTGGTCCTCATCGAGGATTGCCCAGGCGTGGCCAAGCTGACCGTTCTGGCCAGTGCGATCATCGCCGCGGTCGAACGGCCCTTCACCATCGGCGGGCACCGCATCGGCGTGAGCGCGAGCGTCGGGATCGTCGAGCGCCGCGCCGCGGAAACGACAGCGGCCGACCTGGTCAAGGACGCCGACGGGGCGCTGTACTGGGCCAAGTCGGAGGGCCCTGGCCGGTGGGCGGTCTACGATCCTCGCCGCAGGGCGGAAGACGCCACCCGCCTGACCCTGACCGCCTCGATCCGCACGGCGCTCGAACGCGGCGAGTTCACGGTGTCCTACCAGCCCATCGTCGAACTGCCCGGCGCCACCCTGCAGGGTGCGGAGGCCCTGCTGCGCTGGAGCCATCCAACCCTCGGCATGCTGCCGCCCGACACCTTCATCGCCCTCGCCGAGGCCAGCGGGGTGATCCTGGGCCTCGGCCGCTGGGTCATCGAGGAGTCATGCCGCCAAGCGGTCGCGTGGCAGCAGATCCGGCCGGAGTCCGCACCCTACGTCAGCGTCAACCTGTCGGTGCGGCAGGCGGCCGCGGCCGATCTGGTGGACGACGTCGCGCGGACGCTGGAACGCACCGGCCTGCCCCCGCACCTGCTACAGCTCGAACTCACCGAAGGTGCCTTGGTGGAAGCGGGCGGGCGGCCGCTTGACGCGCTGCACAAGCTGTCCGGCATGGGCGTGCGGATCGCGATCGACGATTTCGGCACCGGATACTCCAATCTCGCCTACCTGCGGCGGTTGCCCGTCGACACGCTCAAGCTGCCGTCGTCGTTCGTGCGGGAGGTCCCTGTCTCCGGGCCGGCCCCCTTGACCGGGCCGGTGCCAGCGGCCGGGCCCGCACACGGGACCGGGCCGGCACACGGGACCGGGCCGGATCTTGCCGACGAACCGATCATTTCCGCGCTGGTCGGCCTCGCGCACACGCTCGGGCTGACCGTGACCGTGGAGGGGGTCGAGAACCGCGAGCAGGCCAGGCGCCTTGCCGCGCTCGGCTGTGACACCGCTCAGGGGTGGTACTTCGCCCGTGCGATCGCCGGTGATGACATCACCGCGCTGCTTCGGGCCAAAAGCCGGCCGTCGTTTGGCCCCTGCACCCATTAACCGCAACGGGTTGACCTGGGTTTTCTCCGCAGCGAGTGGGAAGGTAAACAGAGAGTCACAGGCCGTGCGCCGCCGCGGGCATCCGGCGGGCGCGAGGTTCTGCCTGACCGATGACATCCGGGGGGATGAAGACCGCGAGCAGCATGGGGGCGGCGGGCGATCGGCCGGATCACGTTCCGCGAGACGGTACCCGCCGCGTGAAGGGGTCGCGTGCCGGGACATCCAATACGGGCCGGTCCGGCGCGGCGCCGTCCCGCGCGGCGCCGTCCCGCGCGCCAACGCCCGGTGCGGCCACATCCGGTGCGGCCACATCCGGTGCGGCGCGATCCACCCACGCACGGCCGCCAGCCGGCCTGTCCGCTCCGGATGCGGCGGAAACGGCCGCACCCGAACTCGCCCAGGCGATCTTGGCCGGGACGCCGGACGCCATCGTCGTGGTCGACGATGCCGGCCGGATCGCCGAGTTCAACCCCGCAGCCGAGCATGTGTTCGGCCTGAACCGTGCGGAAGCCCTCGGCCAGGACATGATTGGGCTCCTCGTTCCCGCGCGGAGGCGCCGGGCCTACCGCGCGGCCCTGGCCCGCTTCAGCGGGACCGGCGATCAGGAGGCGCTCCGCCGCCTGCACCGCAGGTCCGCGACGAGCGCGCTGCGTGCGGACGGCACGGAGTTCTCGGTGGAGTCGACGGTGCTGCCGCTGGCCGCCGGCGGCGCGAGATTCTGCTGCGAGGTCATCAGGGACACCAGCGACCTCACGCAGGCGACCTCGGCTCTCGCCGAGAGCGAGCAGCGGTTTCGGCTGCTCTCCACGCTTGCCCCGGTCGGCATCCTGCAGACGGACGCGGACGGCAAGGCTGTTTTCGTGAACGACCGATGGTGTGCGCTCACCGGCCTGACCGCCGACGAGGCACTCAGGCAAGGCTGGGCCGGCGTCCTCGACCCGGAATGCGCCGACTTCGTCGAGGCCGTGTGGATGGACGCGCAGCACGCGGGTGAGGAGTTCCAGGCCGAAATCGAACTCCGCTCGCGCCCCGGATCCGTGAAATGGATCGAGGGCACCGCCGTGCCCCTGCAGGACGCGAGCGGCCGCATCGTCGGCTATCTCGGCATAATGGCGGACATCTCGGCGCGCAAGGCTGCCGACGCCGAGCGAGAGACGATGCTCGCTGCGGAAAGGGACGCCAGACGGATTGCCGCGGAGAACGCCGAACGGCTGCTGACCGCCGAGCTGAAGGCGCGCAAGGCCACCGAGGCCGCGCGCAGGAAGCTCGACGAGCAGAACAAGCGCCTACGCGAGCTTGACGAACTCAAGACGCAGTTCATGACCACGCTCTCCCATGAGCTGCGCTCTCCGCTCACGTCGATCGTGTCATTCACCGAGTTGCTGAAGGATGCGAAGCCCCCGCCTGGCCCGCAGGCGGCTGAGTTCCTCGACATCATCGAACGCAACTCGGACCGGCTGCTGCGGCTTGTCTCTGACCTGCTGCTGCTCGGCCACCTCGAGACGGGGTCGCTACCGCTCGACCTGGCCAAGGTCTCGGCCGCGGACCTCACCGAGGAAGCGATACGCGCCAGGTCAGCCCCGGCCTACCGCCGTGGCATCACAATCGAGTTTGCCGCCGACGACGGGCCGCCACTGCGGATCGACCGCCTGCGTATGTTGCAGGTTCTCGACAACCTCATCTCAAACGCGATCAAGTTCACCGAGCCAGGTGGCACCATTACTGTCACCGCCCGGTGCGACGGAGACGAATGGCGGATCGACGTCGCCGACTCGGGCATCGGAATTCCGGCGGAGGATCAGGACAAGATCTTCGACCGTTTCTTCCGCGCCGCCAACGCCCGGATCGAGGCGGTGCCAGGGACCGGGCTCGGCCTTTCCGTCGTGCAGGCCATCGTGGACGTGCACGGTGGGCGGCTGGCTGTGCAGAGCATTCCGGGTAAGGGCAGCACGTTCAGCCTGTATCTGAGGGCGGCCCGGTGACAAGGCCGATCCTGCTCATCGAGGACGATCCCGATATCGCCCTCGCGGTGCGCACCGTGCTGGCCGGCGCCGGCTTCGACCTCACCGTGGCGCAGGACGGCCGCGCGGGCGTGCGGGCCTTCCACGACCACCGCCCCGGCCTCGTCCTGCTCGACATCGGCCTGCCGGGCATGGACGGCTGGCAGGTGCTCGACCGAATCAGGGACATGAGTGGCGTTCCGGTGCTGATCCTCACCGCGCACGGTCTGGAGAGCGACAAGGTCCGCGGGCTCCGTTCCGGTGCCGACGACTACCTCACGAAGCCGTTCGGCAACCGGGAACTTCTCGCCCGGGTCCAGGCGCTGCTGCGCAGAAACCGCGGCCAGGAACCGGAGCCCGAGGTGTACGACGACGGGCGCCTGCAGGTGCGCTTCATGTCCAGAGAAGTCGTGGCGGGCGCGGCACCCGTGTCGCTCACTCCGATCGAGTTCCGGCTGCTCACCACCCTCGTACGCCACGCAGGCCAGATCCTCTCCCAGGAGCAGTTGCTGGAGCAGGCGTGGAACGATCCGATGAAGATCGGTCCCGACCGGGTCAAGTTCTCGATCCTCCGGCTGCGAAAGAAACTCGGCTGGCAAGCCGCTGACTCACCGATCGAGGCGGTCCGCGGGTTCGGCTACCGCTACCTGCCGCCGCCGCGCTGACCCGCGGGCGGATCCCGCGGGCGGATCCCGCGGGCGGCACCCGCAACCAGCCAGCAACCGGGCGGCGCACGGCGCGGCTATCCCCAGCGAAGAGCCTGGGCGCATGGCCAGCACCGGACCGATCGCCTGCCCAGGAAGAGTCCTTGTCGTCGAGGACGATCCCGCCGCGGCGCGTTTCGCCTGCTACGTGCTTGGCGAGCGCGGCGGCTTCGACGTGGCCCACGTTCCCGACCCGGTCGTCGCTCTCCAGCGGATCGCCGACGAGCACTGGGATCTCGTCCTCGCCGACCTCGATCTGCCCCATATGAGCGGTCTGGACCTGCTCGCCTCGGTGCGGCGGGCCGCGCCTGGCCTACCTGTCGTCCTTACCACCGCGCGAGCCATGGACGCCGTGCACACCCACGCGCTGCTCCTGCACGCCGACGCGTTTCTGGACAAACCCATCGCGCCGCGGCGCCTCATCGTGGTCGCGCGAGCCCTCGCCGCCAGCGGGCGGGGGAGCGGACGGGGCAGCGCCGTCCGCGCCGAGACGCCAGGGACCGAGCGGCCATCTGGGCGAGGCGGCTAGAGCGTCCCTGCTCACGTTGCTTCGACGCGATGGTGGCAACGGTGGTGGCTGGCGAAACCGCATCGCGCGTCGAGCGCCATCGCGTCCTCAGGCAACGTGGCGGGTGTCACGCTTTTGGATCGCCGGCACCACGGAGGTGAGCGCGGCGGCGTGCGCCGCCTTGGCCTGCTCGCGCTCCAGCCGTTTCTCGGTGTCACGCATCGCTGCTCCAAGCCTGGTCTCGGCCTCGCGCCTGTGACGGCGGGCCACGGCGGCTCGGCGCAGGCGTTCGGCGGCGGACAGCAGCATGACGAGGATGACCAAGGCGACGATGACGAGCATGATCCCTTTCACCAAATGATCGCAGTTGAACGGCCGGGTGCATCTCCAGTATCCCCCGCCGGGCACCGTCACCTGTGCACCGGCCCCCACCTGCCCGGACGCCGCGGGAATGAAGCCGGTCCCCCGAGCGCTGCCAGCACTGGGTGACGCACCGGCCACCGGCCCGGGTTACCCTGCGTGAAGAAGCCTCCTGCCGTCGCGGCCGTCGTGGCAGAATTCGGGGCGCTGGGGTGTTTCGTGGGCACCCGAGAGGTGCCCGGTCGCGCCGACGTCGAGGTTCCCGTCCGGTGAAGTGACCGCAGGCGGGCGTCTGCAGGGCGTTTCGAGCGCAAACCATGCCATTTTCGCGGCGGCGGAAGTGGCGGCAACCAGCGGCAACGGCAAGCAACGAGCAAGGGAGTGCCCCCGATGAGGATGTCCAACCTGTTCGGCCTGACGCTGCGGGCCGCACCGGGCAAGACGGAGGCCGAGGGGCACCAGATGCTGCTTCGTGCCGCGTTCGTCCGCCAGCTTGGCCAGGGCATCTTCTCCTATCTGCCGCTCGGCCTGCGCTCGAAGAAGAAGATCGAGAACATCATCCGCCAGGAGATGGACGCGGCCGGCGGCCTGGAGATGCTGATGCCGGTCGTCCAACCCGCCGAGATATGGAAGGCCACCGGGCGCTACTACACGGTCGGCCCCGAGCTGGCGCGGTTCAAGGACCGCCGCGGCCGCGACATGGTGCTGGCCATGACCCACGAGGAGGTGGTGGCCGAACTGTGCAAGGGCGAGATCAACTCCTACCGCGACCTGCCACGGCTCGTCTACCACATCCAGACCAAGTTCCGCGACGACCCGCGGCCCCGGGCCGGCCTCATCCGGGTCCGCGAGTTCACCATGAAGGACGCCTACAGCCTCGACGTGGACGAGGCGGGCCTCGACGCGCAGTACCGGGCCCAGTATCAGGCGTACTTCAACATCTTCAACCGCTGCGCCCTGCCCGTGGTCGCGGTCGGTTCTGACGTCGGCATGATGGGCGGCAGCCTCGCCCACGAGTTCATGTAC
>DATFVJ010000199.1:0-6769 GCA_035260365.1 Streptosporangiaceae bacterium | reverse complement strand
GAACGACATGCTGGTCATCTCGGACGAGGTGCACGCGGACCTGACCTACCCGCCGCACGAGCACATACCTTTCGCCTCCCTCTCCCCGGAGACCGCGGCGCGCACGGTCACGATCACCTCGGCCACCAAGGCGTTCAACCTGGCTGGCATCAGGTGCGCGGTGACCCACGTCGGATCGCCCGCGGTCCGCAGGGCCTTCGCGGCGCTGCCGCCGCTGCTGTTCGGCACCGCAAGCGTGCCTGGCGTGACGGCGACCCTGGCCGCCTGGCGCGACGGCGACCCATGGCTGTCGGCCGCGCTCGAGCGGCTGGACGAGAACCGGCGGATCATCGACAAGGCCCTGCGGCCGCTCGGCATCGGGTATACCCCGCCGGACGCGACGTACCTGGCCTGGCTGGACTGCCGGGATCTGGGCCTGCCGGATGATCCGGCCAAGTTCTTCCTCGACCGCGCTAACGTCAAGCTGAGTCCCGGGCCGGACTTCGTGAGGTTTCGCGGCATCGCCTCCGCGGGCCAGCGCGCCGGGCACGTCGCCACCCAGAGCGAGCCGGCCCACGGCGAGCGCGTCGGGCAGATGCACCCGGGCCGTGCCACCGGGCACGGCTTCGTGCGCCTCAACTTCGCCACTTCAGGCGCGGTGCTGACGGAGATCTGTGACCGGATGAGCGCCGCCCTGGAACGCGGCTGAGCGCGCGGCCCGTGCCGCGTTCGGGTGATCGCGGCCTGCGCCGCGCGAGGAAAATCCTGCATCAGGCACGTACGGCGGGACCGTAGCGACCATGCTGATCAACAGCGCTGCCGCCATTTGCCTGGACAAGTCCGGCGATCCGGGGCGGCCCGACCGTCCGCGGACGATGACCAAGAGGGGAGTGCAGCACAGTCGGCCGACAGCGTGCGTAGGCCCGGCTTAGCCGGGTATGTAGGGCAACGGTCACAATTCGAGATCAAAGGAGTGGTCATCATGGCTGGGGTGCTGCGAGTTCCACGCAGTCGTGGCGTTCTCAGCGGCTTCCTGCTGCTGTTGCTCGGCGTGTGGGGCGGGCTCGTCGCGTTCGTCGGACCGTACCTCCACTATGCCTACACCCCCGACCGTGCCTGGGCGTACAACACCGGCCGGTTGTGGCTGGAGATCCTGCCCGGTCTGGCGACCGCGATCGGTGGCGTGATCGTGGCCGTAAGCGCGAACCGCGCCGTGGCCGCGTTCGGTGCCTGGCTGGCCGCGCTGGGCGGCGCCTGGTTCGTGGTCGGCAGGACATTCAGTGCCTGGCCGGCGACTCACATCCCGCAGGCCGGCGTGCCGACAGGAAGCGCGCTCATGCAGACGGTCGAGCAGATCGGCTTCTTCTCCGGCCTTGGCGTCGTCATCGTCTTCATCGCGGCATTCGCGCTCGGCCGGTTCGCGGTCATCGCAGCCAGGGACACGGCGGCCGCCGCGGCAACCGAGCCGGCAACCGAGGAGGCGCCGAACCGGGACGACACGCGCACCATGCTGGGCCGGCGCGTGGCGGGCACCAAGACCGGTTCTGCGGCCAGTTCCTAACCTTCCGGCGCAGCCGCAGGAAGGCGTGCCGCGTCACCGGGCGCGGCACGCCTTCCGCCCACACCCTTCGCCCGCGCGAGGTGCCCCCGCCCTTGCCGTTGCTGCCGCCTTCCCGGCATGGTGATCTGGAGCCGAAGGGAAGGCCCGTATGCCAACGGAAGCGACCACCGCGCCGCGCACGGCGGATGACATCAGGCGCCTCGTCGGGGAGTTCCTCGCCACCTGCGACCCGGCGACCGTGCCACCTGCGGAATTCCTGCGCGCGCGCTTCGACGCCGGGCTGGCCTGGGTGCACTTCCCGGCCGGTCTCGGCGGACTAGGGGCGCCGCGGGCGCTGCAGACCGTCGCGGATGCCGAGTTCGCCGCGGCGGGCGCGCCGACCAACCATCCCGAGCGCATCGGCATCGGGCTCGGGATGGCGGCCCCGACCATCCTCGCCTTCGGCACGGGCGAGCAGCGCACGCGCTGGCTGCGCCCGCTGTGGACGGGTGAGGAGGTCTGGTGCCAGCTGTTCAGCGAACCCGGCGCGGGCTCGGATCTCGCCGGGCTGGCCACCCGCGCGGTCCGCGACGGCGACGACTGGCTGGTCACGGGCCAGAAGGTGTGGACCTCCTCGGCGCACGTGGCGCGGTGGGCGATCATCGTCACCCGGAGCGACCCGGACGCCCCCAAGCACAGCGGGCTCACCTATTTCGCCTGCGACATGACGGCACCGGGGGTGGAGGTGCGGCCGCTGCGCCAGCTCACCGGCGAAGCGGAGTTCAACGAGGTCTTCCTCACCGGCGTGCGGATCCCCGATTCCCACCGCCTCGGTGCGGTCGGCGACGGGTGGCGGGTGGCCATGGCCACCCTGATGAACGAGCGGGTGGCGATCGGCGGCGCGGCGGTGCCCAGGGAGGGCGGCATGATCGCCTCGGCCGCCCGGACGTGGCGGGACCGGCCGGACCTGCGTACCGAGGGACTGCACGACCGCCTGCTGCGGCTCTGGGCGGACGCGGAGGTGGCAAGGCTTGCTTCCGAACGGCTGCGCCAGCAGCTCGCCGCCGGACAGCCGGGCCCGGAGGGGTCGGCGGCCAAGCTGGTGTTCGCCCACCTGAACCAGGACATCTCGGGTTTCGAGGTCGAGCTGGCGGGAGCGGACGGGCTGCTCTACGACGACTGGACGCTGCGCAGGCCCCAGTCCGCGGATTTCTTCGGCCGCGGCCCGGGGTTTCGGTACCTGAGGGCGCGCGGTAACTCGATCGAAGGCGGTACCTCCGAGGTGCTGCGCAACATCATCGCCGAGCGGGTGCTCGGCCTGCCCGCCGAGATCCGGATGGACAAGGACGTGCCATGGAAGGATCTGCCGCGGTGACGCTGAACGGTGCGGGGCACCTGCCTGGTCTGCTGTACAGCGAGGAGGAGAACGACCTGCGCGCGTCGGTGCGGGCGCTGCTCGAGGACCGCTGCGGGTGGCAGGCGGTGCTCGTGAGAACCGAGACTGGCGAGCCGTATGACACCGGCCTCTGGCGCGCGCTCGCTGCCGAACTCGGCTGCGCCGGGCTGCTCATACCGCCGGAGCATGGCGGCGCAGGGGGCTCCTACCGCGAGGCCTGCGTCGTGGCCGAGGAACTTGGCCAGTATGTCGCGCCCGTTCCGTACCTGGGCAGCTCAGTCGTCGCAACCGCGGCGCTGCTCGCCGCCGGTGACACCGGAATGCTCGCCAGGCTCGCCCCGGGCGATGTCACCGCCGCCCTCGCCGTGCCCTTCGCCAGCATGCCCGGCGGCCCGGTCGCCGCCGCCGCGCGTCTCGCCCGGCCGCGGCCGGGCGACCTCGATCGCGGTGTCGCCCGGCTGAGCGGGACCGTGCGGGGCGTCGCGGACGCGCTGCCCGCCGACGCGCTGCTCGTACCGGCCGACGGCGTGCCCTTCGGGCTCTACGAGGTGGACGCGACAGCGGCCGGGGTGACCCGGACCGCGCTGGTGTCGCTGGACATGACCAGGCAGCTGTGCGACGTGTCGCTGCATGAGGTGCCCGCCCGGGTGATCGCCTCGGGGGAGGCGGCGGAGCGTGCGGTGCAGGCCGCACTTGCGGCGGGAGCGGTCGTGCTCGCATCCGAACAACTCGGCCTGGCCGAGCGGTGCCTGGACATGACGGTGGCGTATGTGCGGGAGCGGCGGCAGTTCGCGCGCCCGGTCGGCTCGTTCCAGGCGCTCAAGCACCGCCTCGCCGACCTCTGGGTGTCGATCACCCAGGCACGCGCGGCGGCGAGATACGCGGCCGCCTGCCAGTCCGCCGGTGACCCCGACACGCCGGTCGCCGTCGCGCTCGCCGTGTCAGCCTGCTGCGAGGCGGCGGTCGCGGCGGCGCAGGAGTGCGTCCAGATGCACGGCGGTATCGGGTTCACCTGGGAGCATCCGGCGCACCTTTACCTGAAACGAGCCAAGAGCGCGTCGATCGCTTTTGGCACGCCGGACAGGCACCGGGCCACGCTGGCGGCTGTGGCCCGCCTGCCAGGCGCACCCGCCCAGTGAGCTGCGCGCATCAGCGCCGCGGATCGCGTGCGCTACCGCGCACGCGATCCGCGGCGCTGATGGACTCAGGCGCCTACCAGTCGTGCGCCGCCGCGGTGGTGCGATCCACCGCGGGTACGTCGGCTGGCGCGATGACCGGCAGCCCGCAGGCGGCCCACGCCCGGAATCCGCCCGCGATGTCGGTGGCCCTGCGGAGCCCGAGATCCTGCAGCGCGACGGCGGCCAGGCTCGAGGTGTACCCCTCGGAGCAGATCACGATCACCCGGTCGCCGTAACCGCGGACCGACGCGAGCCTGTCCGCGCAGGCGGGATCGAACCTCCACTCAAGAACGTTGCGCTCGATCACGACCGCTCCAGGCACCCCGCCTTCGGCGGCGCGCTGCGCCGCCGGCCGGATGTCGACAAGCATCGCGCCGCCGGCCAGTTCGCTGAATGCCTGCCGCGGTGTCAGCCGCTGCAGCCGTTCGCGCGCCGCCGCGAGGATTTCGTCGATCGTGCGCGCACCTGGTGGCGGCCGAGTCACCAGTCCCGCGCCCGTTCTGCGCCGACGGCGACGAGCCCGTCGCCGACGGCGTCGTAGCGGGTCATGCCGGCCAGCGGCGGGGAGTAGGCGTGCACGCTCACTGCTGGTGCCGAGGATGTGTTACGCACGTCATGCACGATATCGGGCGCGATCTCGCGTGCCTGCCCCGCCGCGATGTGGGCCGAGGTCCCTACCCGGTGTTCTTCGAGGACGCCCCACGCGAGAGCGAAAGCGCCGGCCGAGCCGCCGTGGTCATGGAATCCGGTTGCCTGGCCCGGCAGCCAGCTGATCAGCCAGATGTCGTACCCGTCGGCCGCGTGAATCCGCGCATACCAGCGGCCTTCTGCATGAAGCCTGACCCGGGAGATCCACTCCTGTGGATGCGCGGCGACCGTACGGACGGTCTCGGCGAGCTGCCGCGTGCTCAGCGTGACCTGGATCGTGGTGTTCATCCCGCTCCCTCCTCGTCGCTGTGTCCTGGCCGGTTGATGGCCGGGGATGGCCCCGGTCATCAGGGCCGGACACAGCGCGCTCGCCTGCCGCCGGAGATCGACGTGGAGGCGATGGTGGTGGCGAGGATGGTCGCGGTACACGACGAGGATCCTGCCAGAAGCTTCTCGACTAAATCAATTGTCTTACTAGAGAATCCAGACAGCCAGGCGTACCCGCCAAGCCTCCTGGCAGGCGGAAACGAGGGCTGATACGATCCCGCGCTGAACAGCCCGTTATCGGCTGGGCACTTTGTGCGCTGGACATTCGGGGCGACGGCGGGGTGGGCGGGACGAAAAACGTCTACCGCGCTGTCAGGCAGCTCGCGGAAGCAATCGCCATCCGGGGGGCACAGATTGACAGGGACGCACGATTGCCGCGCGCCGCATCGCGGTCGCGCCGTTGCCGCAGCGGCGCTGGCCGGCCCGCTGATCGCGCTGTTCTGCCAGCTTTGGCCGGCCGCGGCGCGGGCCGCCGTGGAGCCAGCGCCCGGATCGGCGCCGCAGAAGGTGGTACTTGGCCCGCACCAGGGCGTGGCGGCGCGGGTAGCCGCGGCGCGTCCGGCCGCGCTCGCCCGCCGGGTCAGCTTCCCGGCGGCCAGCCCGAGCGGCCATCCCGCAGGCAGCGCGCCGAGCCCGGCCGGTAGCCGATCGCCGGCGACCGCGCCCACCCCGGCCAGCGGGCCAGACCACCCGCAGCTGAGTATCGGTGTCGACGACGGCAGGCGGGCCGTGCACGCGGGCGATATTCTCACCTACACCATCAAGATCCACAACATTGGCACCACGGACGCGAAGCGACTGCAGATCGTCCAGACGCTGCCCGCGGGCCTGAAGCTGATCTCTGCGACTCAGCCGGGCGTGACCCATGCCGCGCAGGTGACGTGGCGGGTGAATCTGCCCGCAGGCGGCGCCGGTACCTTCGGGGTCGTGGGCAGGGTCGGGCAGACGCCGCGGCAGCTCTTGCGTCTGGCCACGATCGCCTGCGCCACGGTGGGCGGCGGCGTACGGCCGCTCGTCTGCGCCGCGCACTCCGACGAACTGCCCGCCGGTGCCATGGCGGCACGGGGCCGCCACGCGGCATCGGGCGGCGCCGGTGGCGCGACTGGGTTCCTCCTGCCGGCCGGCCTGGCACTTGTGCTGTGCGCGGCCGCCGCGATCGGCGGCAGGTGGCTGCTACTGCGCAGGCGCGCGCGGCGCGAACCCTGACCCGCGATCCTCCCCCCGGCGCCGGCCCCACCGGTAGGCCGTTCTCGTTCAGAGGAAGCGCCGGCCGGGCGCGGGCGGTGTGACCGCGATCCGGACTGAGCCTGCGCCGAGGACCGGGTGCGCGGCCGTCACCTCGACCACTCCGGTCCGGCCAGGCAGTGACCGGACCAGGGCCCCGCCGACTCCACCGTTGTCGCCGAGCGGGAACGGGCTGTCACCCACCAGCACGGCGGCTCAGCCGGTCCGGTGACGGCGCCGTCGCCCGGCGCTGTTCGCAGAACGCGGGCCGACGCCCGCGGGACGCTTGCATCAGTTGTCAGGGCGCGGATATTCTGCGGATTCATGAATTTTGAGGGTGGCTAGGGGCGAGATTACGGACCGGGCCGGTGCGCCGGCTGGCCCCTCATCGCCCCACGCCCGCGTTCCAGGTCCGGCCGCGGCCGCGGCAGTGCGGCTCGCCGGAGTCCGCAAGGAATTCCCTGGCGTCGCCGCAGT